>NZ_RZSN01000020.1:1820-50635 GCF_003997315.1 Mesorhizobium sp. M1A.F.Ca.IN.020.04.1.1 | reverse complement strand
CTCCAACCATCGTTCGTCCTTGAGGTTGTTGAAACCTTGCCGGATCTCGCGGCGGGCCCTGTTGACGTTTGCGTTCCGGCGCCGCGATCAACCAACGGAAGGAAAGCCAACATGGGCTACAAGTCGATCGTTCTCAACCTCGACGTCGACGGGATGGTCGCTCCTGTTGTCAAGCTCGGAGTCGATCTCGCCCAGCGCTTCGACGCGCGCCTGATAGGTCTGTCGGCCGCCGACGTTCCGCCGCCGGTTGTAATGGAAGGTGGAATGGCCTTCGAAGGCGAGAGCATGATGCGCCAGCGCAAGAACATCAAGCGACGGCTCGAGGACCTCCACGCGCAGTTCGAAAGCATTGCTGGCACGACGGTTCATACGCAATGGCGTGGGACCGTGGGCAATCCGACCCGCTCGCTAATTGAATCGGCGCGGTTGGCCGATGTCATCGTCACAGCATCGCCGGAGGGTGCCAGTTTCGACGACGCGTATCGGTCGACCGACCTCGGCAATCTGATCCTTCAGGCCGGACGGCCCGTATTTGTGGCAGCGACCAACCAGGAGAATTTCCGCATCAACAAGGTTCTGGTCGGATGGAAGGACACGCGTGAAGCCAGGCGCGCGGTTCTAGATGCCATGCCCTTTTTGCGGATGGCTCAGGAGGTTCGGGTCATTACGATCGACGATGGCCCAACTGACCAAACCTGGAACGGGCTGGACGATGTTGTCGCCTTCCTGGACATGCACGGCGTAGAGGCCAAGGCGGAGGTGTTTCCGGAAAAATCCAATGGCCGAACGATCGCCGACGTCGCCGGCGCAATGAACGCGGATCTCGTCATATCCGGCGCCTATGGCCACAGCAGGTTCAGGGAGTGGATCTTCGGCGGCGCTACCCGCTCGCTACTTGAAGCTGATCGGCTGAACCGGCTCATGTCGAACTGATCGCCGGCACCGATGGCGGAGTGCATCCCACCTGCTGACAGATTTCGCGAACGCATCCCAGCCCGCTGGGTTGGTGCTCGTTAACCGTGACAAGCCTGCCGCCGGACCCTATCGCAAGAACTCAGGCTTGTTGTTGTTCGCCCTCGGTGGCGATCAACATCCAGTTCCGCTTCCTTGACTGGGTTTGACAGGCGAACGTCCACGTATCGATCATCTCAACGATCTCCCAGGGATCGCCGGCGACGACTGCATTGTCGGCAGAGCGTGTAACGCCGACTACGTCGGAAACGTATCGAACAACTATCTCAGCGGTGCCATTCTCCACGAAAGCATCGACAACCTTCGTTTCGTCTGTCCTGATGAAGGTGAGTTCCAGCATCTCTTGCCGATCGCGCCGCCCGACGATATCTCGTTCGAAGGCATCAAGCACTTCCGGCCCGACGAGGCGCTGCAATGTCTGGATGTCACTCTCCGCAAACGCCCGCAGTATCGCTTCATAGGCCCTCCTGGCGCCGGCCAGAAATGCCGCGAGATCGAAATCCGGGTCGATCTTGCGAAGCGCATCCTGGGACATGTCCGCACAGGATGTGTGTTCGGCACTTTCGTCCCGCCGCGCCGCTGCAGTGTCCCGCTTGGCCCTCTCGTCGTTCCAGCGGGAGAGGAGCTGGCTCCAACTCCCAAGCATTGCCCAATAAAGCCCGAGAATCGCAACGAGAAGGATCTGGCTGGTCGGGTCTGAGGTCTCGCTCATGACATTCACCCATCGACTTGTCGAAGATGCCCATATCAGTGGATCCGGGGCAGCCTTTCCCACTGATGGAATGGCGGCGGCGACGGCAGCTGCCATTCAAGTGTGGTCGCCCCTTCGCCCCACGGGTTGGCGCTGGCCGGGCGCTTGCGGCTGAAAGCTTCTGCGACCGCGACGAAGAAGATGAACAGCCCCGCGGTCGAGATGTAGGAGCCAATCGAGGAGACGAAATTCCAGCCGGCGAAGGCATCGGGATAATCAGCGTAGCGGCGCGGCATGCCGGCCATGCCGAGGAAATGCTGCGGGAAGAAGACGAGATTGACGCCGATGAACATCGTCCAGAAATGCAGTTTCCCGAGCGTCTCGCTGTACATGTATCCGGTCATCTTCGGGAACCAGTAGTACCAGCCAGCGAAGATGGCGAAGACCGCGCCCAGTGACAGCACATAGTGGAAGTGGGCAATCACGAAATAGGTGTCGTGCAACGAGCGGTCGATTCCGGGGCTGGCGACCATGATCCCGGTGACGCCGCCGACGGTGAAGAGCAAGACGAAGCCGATAGCCCACAGCATCGGTGTCTTGAACTCGATCGATCCGCCCCACATTGTGGCCAGCCACGAAAACACCTTCACGCCTGTGGGAACGGCGATGACCATCGAGGCGAAGGCGAAGTAGCGCTGGCTGTCGAGGGAGATGCCGGTCGTATACATATGGTGCGCCCAGACGAGGAAGCCGATCAGGCCGATCGCCACCATCGCATACGCCATGCCGAGATAGCCGAAGATTGGCTTCCTGGCGAAGGTCGAGATGACGTGGCTGATGATGCCAAAGCCGGGCAGGATCATGATATAGACCTCCGGATGGCCGAAGAACCAGAACAGGTGCTGGTAGAGGATCGGGTCACCGCCGCCATCAGGAACGAAGAACGTCGTACCGAAGTTGCGGTCCGTGAGCAGCATCGTGATCGCTCCGGCCAGCACCGGCAGCGACATCAGCAGCATGAAAGCGGTCACCAGCATCGCCCAGGCAAGGAGCGGCATCTTGTGCATCGTCATTCCTGGCGCGCGCATGTTGAAGATGGTCGTGATGAAGTTGATCGCGCCGAGGATTGATGACGCTCCCGCAAGGTGGATCGAAAGGATGACGAGATCGACCGCGGGACCAGGCTGGCCGGAGGTCGAAAGCGGCGGGTAGAGCGTCCAGCCGCCGCCATGGCCGAGCGTGCCTGGCGCTCCCGGCACGAACATCGAGGTGATGAAGAGGATGAACGCCATCACCAGCAGCCAGAACGAGATATTGTTCATGCGCGGAAACGCCATGTCGGGTGCGCCGATCATGATCGGTACCATCCAGTTGCCGAAGCCGCCGATCAGGGCCGGCATGAGAACGAAGAAGATCATGATGAGGCCGTGGGAGCTGACCACGACATTGTAGGCCATCGGATCCCTGAATATCTGCAGCCCTGGCTCCTGGAGCTCTATCCGGATCAGCATCGAAAGCGCGGTGCCGAGAATCCCCGCCAAGATCGAGAAGAGCAGGTAGAGCGTCCCGATGTCCTTGTGGTTGGTCGAGTACAGCCACCTGACCAGAAACCGGGGCTTGTGGCCTTCCATCGCTGCCGCTGGATTCGACATGGTGCGCTACCTGCCTTTCATTGCAGGCAAGCCTGATGGCTCTCGCGAGGGACGGCATTCATCCGCCGCGATCGGAGAACCAGGCGCTGTCTGCTTCGTGTTTTCAGTCGTCCGTGACATTGCGTCCATCGCAATGTCGTGGGCTTTGGAGCCGATCGGGCGTAAGCCGATGGCCAGCGGTCCGCCGAAGAAACCGCCGCCACATTCCGAGGCGCCAGCTCCGTACCGCCCCAAACGTGCTACGGAGGGAAGAGGAAGGCAAACGGAATTAAATGCCGCGTAAGTGCAAATTTATTGCTCTTGCAAGCGAGCCGGTGGGCATCAATCGCGCCCGCACCTTGCTTGAAATCGTCATTCGGGCAGCGTCTGGAAGACCGCGGTCGCCTTTGTACGCAGACAACTGTGAGCGCACATCTGCACGCCGGGGGCGAGTCTCAGGAATCAAATAGCCACGACGGAGCACAACTGATGCCGGCAATATTTCCGCATCGGCGCCGCAGCTCCCGATATTGAGTCAGGTAGGCTCGAGGTCGCGCAAGGCGCCGGAATCATCTATTCGGGAGCATGCCGCGGGAGTGAGGGACTGCAGGAGGCGCGAGACGGATTTAAACACGTTGTGGATGATCGTTCCTCCCAGGCGCGAAGCCACATGGCTGGCTGTGGGTCGACAAGGGAGAAAATGTGCCTTATCCGTTTTACACTATCGGTCACTCGACCAGGTCGATTCCAGAATTCGTTGCCCTGCTGCATGTGGGAGAAGCTAAACGCGTTCTGGATTAACCAGAGTTTTCACAACTACGCCGACTACGCGTTGTCGGCGGAGTTTCATGACGGCCTGGCCCGGCTTGTATCGCTCGGCAGGGAGCGGCAGTGTGCCGTCATGTGCTCGGAAGCGCTGTGGTGGCGCTGTCACAGAAGGATCGTCGCGGACTACCTGATCAGCCGCGGCGAGTCCGTTTTTCATCTGATGAGCCATGACAAGGTCGTGCCGGCGAAACTCACCGACGGCGTGAGGGCAGGAGCCGATGGAATGCTTGTCTACCCGCCTTCACAGCCTTCGGCATAGTCGAGCCCTCAGGCAGCCGACGGCCCCGGGTCGTCGAACCCGGCGTTGAAAGCCGCCGCAACTTTGTTCTGAACTTCGTCGTGCGGTTCATCGGAACGATGGACGGCCCGCGGACCGTGTCCATCCAGCCGCAGCGAATCCGATGCAGCAACTCCCGCCAGTTTCAGTCTCTCGCGCCTTGCGGCTTCTTGTTGGTAAACCACTTCATGCACCGTCAGCGTTTCAAGCATCCCGTCCGCTGTCGGAATGGACATCGACTGCCCCTTGGCCAGACCGAGCAACGCCAGGCCTCGCGGATTGGTGATAGGCAAAAGCATGCCAACCAGACCGCGCATCTGGTCATGTGCGACGATGCGGGTTTCGGCAGGGCCGTCGTTCACCCGATAGGCCACGCGGCTGCTGAGTGTCACGACGTTCGCTGGGATGTCATCGCGAAACATGACAACTGCGCTCGAAATCTTCCGCTGGAGAATAGTCGAGAAGGTTTCGTCGCGGATCGGATGGCGTTCCCGTATCACTTGAAGAATCGTGTAATCCTTGGTGGTCAGTTGGCAGGTGTCTATATTGGGCATGGTACGTCTCCAGCCGGCCCGCACAAGGCGATCCGGCAACTGCAGTTGATCGGATGTGAGGAAGTACCCCTGTGCCGGACCGAGATGAGCCGGCGCAGGGGTCAGACTCCCGCGATCAAGCTGCCTGCATGATTGAGGAGACGGACGGAGACGCCCATGTCAGACGCTCGCCGCCATCGTTGGAGACGCAGGTGCGAGCTGACTGACTCCATCACCTTGCGGGGCGGGCTGGGTCACACCAAGCACCAACAGTTCGTGCCGGCGCCCGTCTCGGGCGGTCCACATGATTGACTGTCCAGCCGAGAGGCCGATCAGGGCTGTGCCAATCGGTGTAAGAATCGAAACCTTGCCTTCGGAGATGTCAGCATCGCCAGGGAAAACCAGCGTTACCGTTCTCCGATCACCGGTGTCGGGCTTGAACGTCACAGTTGAACCCATCCGGACGGTACCGGCGGAGACCCAACCATCGGCGACGATCCGCGCGCGCTCGAGCTCGGCGAGCAGCTCATCGGAAGCCTCCGGATATCGTGCGGCGAAAGTGCTCGCGAGCACCGATAAGCGCGCATGATCCGACTGCGAGATGCGGATATTCGGCTTGCGCCGGATTTTCGAGTTTTTCTGCATCTGATGCTCATATTTCTACTGGCTCAGCCGCCATCAAAGGTGGCGGACAGGCGACTTCGGAAATTGATCCCATTGCGCCAAAAGGTTGGAGCCCTGCTGATCCTAACATGTCGATTAAGCGTTACCCCTCGGCTCGGGGCGCATTGGCAGCCGGGCCGGGGGTTAAGATCCCGCGATGGGGCAAACCCGGAAAAGAAAATCACGACAGAATTTGGCTGCGGCGTTCATATAGGTATAGTTGGTGACGTAATTCGTGAAGTCAAGGCGGACAATGGCAGGCTCAGCCGCAAGACCTGCCAAAAGCGGCACTTTGAAACAGTTGAGCCAGCGCCTGGGGTGACTCGGCGGACAAACGAGACCATCGTCACTTAGATCATTACCCAAAGTCTCCCGAAGGAAGGGGATGGTGATCTCATGGACGAGGAAGACGGAACCTGGCATGAAAATCCTTGCGGCGACAGATTTTTCCACCCGGTCACAACGGGCATTGCGGCGGGCCGGCCTTCTGGCCCGGAACGTTGCCGCGGAACTCACGCTCGTCCATGTCGTCGACGACGACCAACCCTCAGCCATAGTCCGGCTCGAAACCCGCGAGGCCCGAAGATATCTTGCAGAACAAATGACCTCGATCGCCGAGTTGAAGGGACTCCAATGTGATTTCGCAGTCGTGACTGGGAATCCGTTCCGCGGCATTTTGAATGCGGCCGAGGCGCGCGGGGTCGATCTCATTGTCATGGGCGCGCACCGCAAGCAATTGCTCCGTGATGTCTTTGTGGGAACGACGATCGAACGTGTGATCCGCACCGGACAATTCCCAGTGCTCATGGTGAATGCTGAGGTAGAACATTCCTACAAAAAAGTGATGGCTGCCGTGGATATGTCCGAGCCGTCGGCGCGCGCAATAAGCACGGCGAAGGAAACCGGATTGATAGGCGAGGCCAGTTTTTCGCTGGTCCATGGGTTCGATGCCTTCGCCAAGGGAAAAATGTCAAATGCCGGAATAGGCAAGGACGAGTTGGCGAGCTACGTGGCGACAGAACGTTCGCAGGTGGAAAAAGAACTCATAGCATTTCTGGAAGCGAACGACTTTGACGTCGACAATTGGTCGCTGCAAATTAGGGAAGGCGGCCCGGTCGAGGCGATCATGGAGGCAATTAACGAGGTGGCGCCCGATCTTCTGGTGATCGGAACGCATAGCCGTTCGGGCTTCATCAAATTATTTCTGGGAAGCGTGACAGAAAGCCTTCTGCGTTCGGTCGACGTGGATGTTTTTGCGGTACCGCCTATCCGAAGTTGATCAAGGTCCGCATGGATCATCATCGTTGTTCGTCTTGGGAATCCGCGGTCACCACGAATTGAGCGGGACGCCACCATGCCCTCGCTGCGGTCCCGTGAAGCGCCGCGCGTGCCATGAGTTTCCCGCAAACGACCAACGCTAAGAGCAGACTGTTCAAAGTGTACCCAGAAGCAGCGGTGGGCTCGCTGATTTCGATTACATCGCCTCGCGCGCGGTGTACCGTTGAGGACCCTGCCCAGGATCTATGGAACGGCATCCGTGCCAACGATGCCCCCCTCATTCTCGAGAACGCTGATCCGCCTGACCTCGGAGCGGTTTAGTTTCAGGCGAACCCCGATACCGCCGCCGTTCTCGGCAATAAAAAAGGCGCCGGCGCCTTCGAGCGCGATTTGGAGCCTATTACAGACTTCGTAGTCGGGGAGTGTGATCCGACGTTCGAATTCCTCGATGGCCAGCGCATCCACGCCTGAATTGCTGGCGAGCTTTTCGCGGGTCCATTCGACCAGCGCGCGAGCAGCGCGGCATTGAGCTCCAGTGATCGTCATAAGTTACCCTTTCAGACGCTTTCGGGAGCGACATCGCTGTCTGCTGAAAGCCAGTATGCTCCGGCGCGATGGCTCGACCCGTCAGAAATGGATATCGAGTCCGAAAAAGGGAAGGGCCGATGCCGTTGGCTGGTGTCGAAATTGTGAAGCTCCCGTTCCGCTTTCGGCCCTTTTCAGACATCCAGTCTCATATTCAGTTGGTAACCGTGTTCGCCCCTACAACATAACTTAGCCCGGCAGCACGCGATCGGCTTGGGCCCAGTCGGACGAATACCATTGTTCCGCGAAACCTGCCCCCCGGCTGTAGGTCAGTGTCAAAAGCTAACTGCGCGAGGCCATACAGCTGGCAGCTACGTCCTTGGCGAGGCCTAAGAATGTGCATGCGAGCCATCCGCCTCACCACGGACGGGTGAGTGGCCAAACCCTAGCATTTGCTCGAGCGCGCTGAAGCCGAAACTGCGACAAATGCCATTAGGATGACGGATAAGCTGCCGACGAGCGACGAAGTCTGAGCAATAAAACCCAACAATCCAGGCCCAAGAAGCAATCCCGCGTATCCCATCGTCGTCACGATCGACATTGCCCGAGCAGCAGAAGTGCCACCTGCACGCCCGGCGGCGGCGAAAAGTGTGGGCACGACGTTTGCTAGGCCAAGACCGCATATGGCGAGCGCAATCAGAACAACAGGAAGATTGCCGCCCATCAGGATCATTGTGAACACCGAGCCTGCGCAAACTATTGTGCAATAGCGCAACATCGGCATCTGGCCGATCCGCTTAACGATGGCGTCACCGAATAGGCGGCCGGTTGCCATCATGGTTGCAAATGCCGCAAAACCATAGGCGCCTGTGCTTTCTGCTCCTCCGGATCGGGTCACGATGTAAATAGCGCTCCAATCCATCATCCCGCCCTCGGCCAGCATCCCTAAGAATGCCAGGCCACCAAGCACGTAAAGATGCTTCCTTATTGCATTATCGAATTTGCCATCCGTCGCCTCAATGGAGTCGGCAGGATCGTCGAACCGGCCTGAATTGTTCCATCCTATGCAGGCGACGACCGCGACTGCCGCAACACCAAGTCCCGCCACCCCAAGACAAACGGCCAAGGCGCCGCCGTTGGACAGTATCTGGCCGACAACGAATGCGCCGATCAGGCTTCCGAAACTGAATACGGCATGAAAAGAGGACATTGCTTGCCGACCCATGTGACGCTCCACTGTCGAGGCATCAATATTCATCGATACGTCGAGCGTCCCGAAACCGATACCGGCAAAAAACACAATCAACGCCAGCCAATAGGTGCCACCGGCGTACGGGAGGGCCAACAGCGCTGCGCCGAACGTTAGAGATCCCAGCAAGCTGAGCACACTGCTCGGGGCAATGGCAGCCAAGCGACCGATATTGGTCATCATCACAATTGCGCCCAGAGCGAAGCCAATCAGGATCCACCCGAGTTGCGCCTTGTCCAGTTCCATTTGAGCGCTGAGGACTGGAAGTGAGGACGCCCAAGCTCCGATGCCGACGCCTGCTCCCAAAAAGAAAAGGCTGCAAAAGAAACGGCTGCTTCGGATCGCAGGGAGATCGTCGAGCTGTCCTTCACTGTCGCTATTCTCTCTGGTGTGGCGTTCAAATTGAGACACCGGTGATTGGAGCGAGGCCGTCATGGTTGGGGGCGGCCAAGGCAGGCCACCGCGGGCGCAGGCTAATCTTTGAGAGGGAGCAGGGTCGCGCGTTTCTACTTGCCATGCTGGACAAAGTTCGCAGTCCTCTCGCCGATCATAATGCACACAGCGTTGGGATTGCCGGATATGAGCGTTGGCATGACCGACGCATCCGCCACGCGAAGGCCTTCGATACTGTGGACGCGAAGCTCGGGATCAACCACTGCCATGCCGTCCTTGCCCATTCGGCAGGTGCCTGCAGGATGCAGCGCCGGATGCGCGACCTCCTGGCAGAACTTTCTCACCTGTAGTGGCGCCGCTGTCCCGGCGGACGGGATCTGCCTTGAGGCAATGTAGCGGCGGATGGCGGGTCGCTCCATGATATCGAACGCCCCCATCGTTCCTTCAACCACCGCATCGAGATCATAGGGGTCGGAAAAATACCGCGGGGCCACGCGTGGGTTGGCGTAAGGATCGGCACTTTTCAGCGTCACTTCCCCTCGAGACCGAGGCCGGATCTGTCCTAGGTTTATCGTGCAGCCGTTTCCGCCCGGGACGGCGTCGACGCCTTCCTCGATGCCCGCACCCACGACCATGAAATATTGCACATCCGGGATCGCTTCGCTTGTGTTGCCCCACCAGAACGCCCCTCCTTCGATCAGATTGGAAGAAGCCGGGCCACCCCTGAACAGTAGATAGTTCAGGCCAGCCGCGGCTTTCCAGTGCGGCCTCTTGTATTTGTCGTAGCTGTGGGGCCCGTTCAACTGATAGACGAGCGATATCTCGATATGGTCCTGCAGGTTCTGTCCGACCCCGGGCAGATCGGCAACGACAGGAATGCCATGTCCGCGCAAAGCGTCGGCCGGACCGATCCCTGATAACATCAGCAATTTCGGCGAGGCAATCGCACCTGCCGACAAGATTACTTCGCGACTGGCCATGAGGGCCCATTTGCGGCCCTTCGCTACATACTCGACCCCGACGGCCCGCCCCTTTTCGACAATTATCCGCGTGACCGTGGAACCCGTTCGAACCTGGAGATTAGGTCGGTGGCGGGCGGGTTTGATGAAGGCCGTTGCGGCGCTGCTGCGCCGCCTGTTTTTGGCGGTGATCTGGTAAAGACCGCAGCCGGCCTGATCGCCGGAATTGAAATCAGGATTATAGGGCAGCCCAGCCTGCTGGCACGCCTGCAGCCAGGCGCGTGTGAGGGGGTGGATATGGTCGATGTCGGAAACGCCTAGCGGTCCCCCTACGGCGTGGGCCTTGTTGCAGAACCGGTTGTTGTCTTCCGACCGCCGAAAGTAGGGCAACACATCATCATAATTCCAGCCATCCGCGCCGAGCGCTTCCCACCGCGCATAGTCGGATGGCGCGCCGCGGATATAGATCATCGCGTTGACGGAACTGCCGCCGCCCAGCACCCGGGCCTGGACCATCGTCGGCTGCTCAACACGGGATTGGGCTGCGGTTGGTTCCCAGGGAATCCTTTTCAATAGGGGCCCTTGTGCGGTCTTATAGTAGGCGCCCGGGATATGGATGTAGGGATTGAAGTCGCGTGGGCCTTCCTCCAGCAGGAAGACCGAGGCATCAGGATCTTCCGAAAGCCGCGCGGCAACCACGCATCCAGTCGAGCCGCCGCCAACGACTATGTAGTCACAGTTGGTCTGCATAATTTCATCCCGCGGTCGGATGCCCAAGAGCGCCGAGCCATACTTTGTCATGGGGTCGAGATCCTCTGATCGAGCTCCAGCCTGAGGTCGGGTTTCATGCCGGATTTTGGCGCGGCAGATCTCCTGTTCGATCATCGATACGACGCAATGTCGAAGCTGCCTCTGCCAATCTCGCCCAGTAGGCAAACATCGAGAGCTCATGACAAGTTCGCAACGTATGGAACATGGAAGCAATGTGACGCGCCAAGCGAGAGAGTTCGCTGTGGTGAGGTCACTCTGTGCCTGGCATCGCCAGCGCCCTGAGAGCCAGTCTTTCGAAGACACCCGATTGCCGGCTTACCCACCGGGACCGGCGCAGTTCGCAATATGGCGCAGAATTGACGTCAAGTTACGTCAAGAATCGTCCAGACGCGCACTTCTTTTGGCGTCCGCATTGTGGTGTGGTCGGGCTCAGGTTACCCTGATGATGGACGACAAAACCGTGCCGAACCAGACGAGAGACCTTTCGTTTGCCGACGACTTCATCTTCGCCAAGCTCGTCGAAGATGTCCGCGACTATCCCGTTGAAGACGCTGTCGTTGTGAATGTCAGCCCCAGCGCGATGATCACCGGAGATGAGCATCCGGCGATCGTGCCTGCCTGGAAATCGACATGGCTGAAGGGCGGGCAAATCAAATCCGCGGAACGGGCGGCGCTTCTGAAGGTGCGAAAAGCCACCAATCTCGGGGGGTGCATGTTCCGCGGCTGGGACTGGCTTGGCAATCGAATCAAGAGTTTCCCACGCGACACGCCGCTGTTCATTTCCCCGCAGGATGAGATCGGCACGGTCAGCACCGATCCTTTGGTATTCACCAACGAGCGCGCAGCACCCGGCTCCCCGCAGACGTTCACGCTCAAGCTGAACCTTTGGTGGTCGCCGGGGGACACTGACTGCTTCATTCACAATGAGCATCGCTTCCTTGAAACACACACGCAAATCCACGGCTCCGGCCGGATGCAGAAGTTTCGACTTCGTGACGAAACGACAATTTATGAAGACGTTGTGATGCCGGTCGGTTATTCGCATGACCCCTTCTGCAGGGTCAGCGGCAAGAATGAGTGGGCCTACCCATGGCACCGCTACTACGCGGATACCGATTCGGTGTGGCTCGCCATAGAACTCCACCCCTGAATTCGGCGACCCTTGGCGCGCTTCGCGGGCGGTATCAAGCATTGGCGCCGAGTGCCGTTCTCAGCGCTGTTTAAGCCGGTCAAAACCGGCCGGCTCTCGGCGGAATTTGTTGAAGTGAAGGAAAAAACATGAAGCTCGACAGCATGCGCGTTGAGGGGGCTGACAACGGCTCCGCGGCAATCGAGAACGCCTCGGTGCGGCTGCGGGCCAACGCGAACACGGACTGGTTCTTCGCCCCGAGCGGCAAAAGCCGGGCCGCGAATGTCACGCGATTGGTGCGCGAGATCGACGAGCAGCATTTTGCGCTGTCTGCCAGGGTCTCCGTCGACTTCGCCTCCGCTTACGACGCCGGCGCGATCTTCATCGAATGCGACGACAACAATTGGGCAAAGATCGCCTTCGAATTTTCTGCCGCGCGTAAGCCGACCATCGTGAGCGTGGTGACGCGCGGCACATCCGACGACTCGGACGGTCCTCGTCATTCGGGCGCCCACGTGTGGCTGCGTGCTTATTGCGATGGCGAGACGGTCGCGTTCCATTTTTCGGAAGACGGCAAATACTGGAATTTCCTGCGCTGGTTCACTCTGCCCGGCGTCGAAAGGCGGCCGGTGCGCATAGGATTGGGCGTTCAATCGCCGACGGGCGAGGGGACGACGGCTGTTTTCTCTGACGTCCAGCTTTCTGTGGCCAAGATCAGCGATCTGCGCAACGGACAATAGCTGACCGTACTTTGGCCGTTGAGGACAGCTGCCCCAGTTCGTCTCATTTCATCGATCTCGGTCGGGCAAACAGCGACTGACCGTCCTTTATGGTCGTCCGCATCGCTTTCCCTGCCAGACGCCGACGGTGATGCGAGATGGGGCAGGACACTGTGATCGGGGTCACGGATGTCACGCCGTCGCGTTACGGGGGTGGCCTGTTTCCAGGTCGCAAGAACAGTGATCCTTACGGATCGGCCGAGGTACGGGGCCTTGAGCACAAGCGCGATCGCCGCGCCAGGAGTGCAAAGGTCGCAAAGGGTGTAGTGCGGGATTTGGTTGCCACCAAGCCCGCGCAACTCATGCCATGACCCCGCTGTGTGCATTCTCGTCTTGCGCCACAAGATCGGTGCTCCGACCGCGTCGCATTATGGCCGGCTTCACTGCTCCCCGCACGAAGATGCCTGTTGACCAGCGAACGGGTTCGGCGGGCTGAAAACCAAGCGCAGCAAGCCTGTCTCGGTCATTCAGCGCCGTCATTGCGAAATGCCCTTGACAAGCTCCGCGCTTCGCAGGATGTTCATTCAGTAATAGTGACTTTCACTAGGTGAAATAAGGAACTGCAATGGCGACTGTGCTTCAAAAGGACGAGATCAAGGGGATCATCCCGCCGCTCGTTTCGACGTTTAGACCCGATGGTGATCTCGACCTGGTTCTCTTCAAGGGTGAGCTTCGGTTCATGGAAAGCGCTGGCATTCGCCTTGCCGTGGTCGGCGGAAGCACCGGTTCGGGCGATGAGCTTTCCGCAGAGGAACTCGAGCTCTTGGTGGAAACAGCCACGGCCAACAGCAAGCTGCGCGTAATCGCCGGGATAATCACAACCACCACCCGCGACGCCATCAAGCGTGGTCTGCTCGCCAAGCAGGCCGGCGCCTGTGCGCTGATGCTTGGGCCACCAATCTATAATACCCCGTCGGGCGATGGGCTGGACAAGTTCATCCAGGATGTTGGGGCGGCGACCTCGCTACCCATCATCTACTATAACCACTTCTTCAACCCCCCTGCCGTCATGCAGCGCGTAGCCCAACTGCCCGAAGTCATCTGCGTGAAGGAAGTGGCGCTGGAGCCGGTGACGGAACTCGTCCAGACCGTCGGCGACCGGGTCGCCATTGCCGCTGGCGCGGACAGCGTGAACATTGCGAGCTTTCTGTTTGGGGCGCAGGCCTCGATTTCCGGCATCAACACCGTCATCCCGAAACAGTACGGGGAGATCTTCGCCGCCCACGCGGCGGGCGACTACGTCCTTGGCCGGAAGCTGACGGACAAAATCGCGCCGCTCGCACGGGAGATGACCAAGAGCGTGAATTTCCCCGCCCGCATCAAGTTTGCCATCAACGCTCAAGGCCGCAAGGTGGGTGAACCGCGAAAGCCCAATGGCAACCTCGCCAAGGAGGACCAGGAAAACATCTTGAAGGCCCTCAAGCTTGCTGGACTGCTTGCCTAAGCCGTGGCCAGGCGCGGGCGCTCCGTCCATTGGTTGAATGAACAAGCCGAAGAAAACCATCTAAACAGGAGGGAATGTGGAATGAGCAAGGACATAAATCGCCCAAAGGCAGATTCGACCCTTATCGGGCGGCGCGATGTGCTGAAGACAGGCTTGTTGTTGGGCACCGGTATGATGCTTGCCGGGGCGGGGCTTCGCCCGGCCCTGGCCGATGAACCGAAGCGGGGAGGGACGCTCCGCGTCGGTCTAGGCGCAGCCGGGGCGAAATCGTCGCTCAACCCCTTCATCTCGACAGGCGATATGGATTTCGCCGTCGCCCAGTCGATCTTCGACCGGCTCACCGACTTCGACAAGGATGGCAATCTCTACAACAAGCTGGCGGATGACTTCACTCACAACGCCGAGGGCAACGTCTGGAAAATCAAGCTCAAGAAAGGTGTGGTCTGGCATGACGGCGCGCCTTTCACGGCCAAGGACGTCGTCTACACCATCCAGTACATCCTCAATTCTGACAACAAGGCCGATGCCTACCCCAACCTGGCGCCGCTCATGGAGCCGAAAGGGGTACGCGCGCTCGACGCCAATACGGTCGAAGTCGAATTGAAGCAGCCCTATGCGCTGCTGCCGCAAGTGCTGGGCAGCAAGGTCATGTTCCTCATGAAGGACGGCACGACCGACTTCGACAAGCCGATCGGGACCGGGCCCTTCAAGTTTGTGTCATGGTCCCGCGGTCAGCGGGTGACGCTGGCACGCAGCGATAACTATCGCACGCCCGACCAGCCATATCTCGATGGGGTCGAATTCATCGCGATCAACGACCCGACCGCGCGCATGAATGCGCTGGTGGCCAACCAGGTCGATGCCGTGGCTCAGCTCGATGGAAGTCTTGCGCGCCTGATTGAAGCAAATCCCGCACTCACCCTGCTGCGCTCGAAGAGCGGTGCCACGACCGACCAATTCATGATGACGAACCTGAAACCCTTTACGGACGTGCGCGTCCGCCAGGCGTTCCGGCTCATGATCGACCGCCAGCAACTGCTCGACAACGCATTGTCGGGATATGGCAGGATTGGCAACGACCTGCATTGCATCACGGATCCAGACTACGCCTCCGAACTGCCGCAACGCGCTTACGACCCGGATCAGGCGAAATCGCTGCTCAAGCAGGCGGGCTTTGACAATAGCCAGGCGATCACCCTCTACACCTCGGATGCCGCTCCAGGCATGCAGGCGTCGGCTACGCTCATCGCCAACCAGGCCAAGAAGATCGGCGTCAACATCGAACTTCTGGTCGTGCCGCCCGACAGCTACTATTCCGGCCCGAACTTCAAAAAGACGCAGATGGGTAGTTCGGATTGGGGACAGCACACTCTCGAATCCCAGTTCGGCCAAGGCTATGCCCGGGGTGCCTACTGGAACGAACCGGATTGGACCAGTGACGAGTTCGACAAGTGGGTAAGCAAGGCAAGAACCACGTTCGATGGCCCCAAGCGCCGCGAATATTATGTGGAGGCTCAGAAGGTCCTGTGGAACGAGGGAGCTTACATCATCTGGGGCTTCCGTGATCTTCTCGACGCCGCCAGCGCCAAGGTCAAGAATATCGTTCCCTCCACCCAGAGAAATCTCGGCTATTACCAGTTCGAAAGCGTCTATCTCGGGTAAACTGCAGCCGCCGTGGCCAGCCAAGCCGCGGCGGCTCCCTTTCTCTGAAGGTGAGACCCCTTGAATAAACCCTTGCTGCAGCTTCTGTTGACAAGAATAGTCCTGGCTGTCGTCACTCTTTTTGCCGTCTCCATTGTCGTCTTTGCCGCGACCCAATATCTGCCGGGAGATCCGGCCCGGGCAGCGCTCGGTGCCAAGGCGGACCCTTCGGCGGTGGAGGCGCTCAGGCGCGAGTTTGGCATGGATCGGCCGGCCGTCGTGCAATATGCCAGCTGGATCGGGGGCGCGCTCACCGGCGACTTCGGCCGGTCAATTCCGTCCGGCCGGCCAGTCTGGGAGACGATTGGGCCGAGGGCCGTCAACACCCTGATACTGACGGTCACATCGCTGCTCCTGCTGATACCGCTCTCCTTCGTGCTCGGCGTTGCCGCGGCGATCTACAAAGACAGATTGGCCGACCACCTGATATCAGTTCCGACAATCGTGACCGTTGCCCTGCCTGAGTTCGTAATCGGCACGGTATTGATTGTGCTTTTCGCGGTTTATCTTCGTTGGTTGCCGCCGGTTTCGCTGATCAACGACAGCCTTCCGCTTTCATCTCAATCGACCCTTTTCATTTTGCCGGTCCTGACCCTGCTCGGCACAACGCTGGCCCAGGTCGTACGCATGGTGCGGGCGGTGGCACTCGAAGTGTTGAACGCCGAATACATCTATATGGTACGGCTGAGGGGCATAAGCCCCGCGCGGGTGCTATTACGTCATGTTCTTCCCAACACGATCACACCCAGCATCCAGACGATCGCGTTGAATGCGGCCTGGTTGGCCGGCGGAGTGGTGGTCACCGAGTCCGTCTTTCAACTGCCGGGCATCGGCAGCGCGCTCTCGGAAGCGGTTATCAACCGAGACATGCCGACAGTGCTGGCCATCACGCTGATCATCACGGCGACCTATGTGCTTATCAACCTGGTGTCCGAAGCGCTGATCCTTCTTCTTAATCCAAGGCTGCGCGTGGCGCGCGGCACGACCTAGCCGGAGAGATTGACCGTATGCGCCGCTCCGTCCTGCGCCTGACCCTGGCGAAGCCAGCAGCTCGCATCGCTCTGGTCCTGGTCGTCATCATCGTTGCCCTCGCCTCGTTCGGACCATTGTTCAGTCCGTACGCCTTCGATGAAATCGTCGGGGCTCCCTTCGCGACCATAACCCACGAGCATTGGCTCGGAACCGACTTCCTGGGGCGCGACACTTTCAGTCGCTTTCTCTATGGCGGGAGGACTGTGCTCGTCGTCGCGCTTTGCGCGACCGTGGCGGCCTATGTAGTCGCGGTGCCGCTTGGCATCTACTCGGGCATGCGGCGAGGCCCGCTGGATATTTTTCTGATTGCCATATCCGACGTGATCTACGCGCTCCCGCCGGCCATCTTTCTTCTCGTCCTTCTCGCCTCGACCGGGCCAAGCCTGCCCACAGTCATCATAGGGATTGTGATCCTGCATTCACCCCGCATCTTCCGTATCGTGCGACTGATCACGATGGACATATCAAAGAACGAGTACGTCGAAGCTGCCTTCGCGCGCGGGGAAAGCTGGGCCGCAATCTGCTTCCTTGACATCCTGCCCAACGTGCTGACACCGGTCCTGGCCGACTTCGGGGTCCGACTTTGCGGGTCGATCATCCTCTACGCTTCGCTAAGCTACCTGGGCCTGGGCCTGCCACCGCCGGCGGCCGACTGGGGTCTGATAATCAGCGAAAACCGGATTGGCATCACGATCTCGCCATGGATCGCAATCGCGCCAGCTCTGGCAATTGCTGCCTTCTCCGTTGCCGTCAACGTGCTTGCCGACAGCTTTGCGCGCTCGGTCGGTCGGTCGAAAGAGATTTGAAATGACCGAAGCAATCCCGCTCGTTGTGCAATCGCTTTTCATGCATGACCTCAACGGCCGCGAAATCGTCAGCGACGTCTCCCTTCATGTGAAGCGGGGTGAAGTCCTGGCCATCATCGGTGAATCGGGATCTGGAAAGACGTCAGTCGCCTTGAGTTTGTTAGGCTTTGCGCGGCCGGGAATGCGCATTTCCTCCGGCAACATTTTGATTGGCGGCACCGACATCCTCTCACTCTCGGGCCGGAGGAAACGTGCCTTCCAGGGCGGCAAAGTATCGCTGGTTCCACAGAATCCGACCACGAGCTTCAGCCCCCGCATGTCAGTCGGCAAGCAAATGGCCGAGCTTCTTGCGGCGCACGGCCATTCGGGCACCGGCATGAAGCAACTGATGCGTGACGCGTTGCGGAGCGTCGATCTCCCAGACGATGAAAAGTTTTTGAGACGCTATCCCTTCGAGCTCAGCGGCGGTCAACTGCAACGCATCGCAATTGCCATGGCCTTCGTCACGGCTCCGCAGGTCATCGTGATGGATGAGCCCACCACGGGCCTGGACGTATCCACCCAGCAAACGATCCTTGAGTTGATAGCGAGGCTGGTCAAGTCCAGCAGCGCCAGCGTGGTCTACGTCACCCATGACCTTGCGGTCGTGAACGTCGTGGCCGACAGGGTGGCCGTCATGCTTTCTGGAAGGATCGTCGAGCAGGGGAGCCGCAGGCAGGTCTTCGCAGCACCGAGCGACGACTATACGCGCATGCTGCTCGACGCTATTCCACGACTGGTAACCGATGGTCCTGCGGCAGCGTCCGAGGCCGACGGTGCCAAAATCCAGAGCGTCCTCGAGGTGAAGAACCTGCGCGCGGCCCATGGCCACGTCGAGGTCGTGCACGGCGTTTCATTCTCGGTCGGCAAAGGCGAGTGCGTCGGCCTTGTCGGCGGCAGCGGCAGCGGCAAAACCACTACGGGCCGATGCGTGACCGGTTTGCACAGCAACGCTTCGGGCGGCTTGTTGTTCGAGGGGCATTTGATGCCGTTCGCCGTCTCAAGTCGCTCCAAGGCAGATTTGAGCGCCATGCAGATCGTCTTCCAAAATCCTGACCGCTCGCTCAACCCAAAGGAATCGATCGCGCAAAGCATCGCCCGCGCCGTTCGCCTGACGGGGCTGGCTGACAAAGCAAGGGTCGGTGCCGAAGTGCGGTCGCTTCTTGACCGGGTTCGATTACCGCAACGGGTTGTCAATCTTTACCCGGGCGATCTATCGGGAGGTGAGCGTCAACGCGTGGCCGTGGCCCGCGCGCTCGCGGTCAAACCGAAGCTTCTGGTGTGCGACGAAATCACTTCGGCTCTCGACGTGTCTGTGCAGGCGGCCGTGGTCGAGCTTCTGCTCGATCTGAAGAAGGACGGCCTTGCGATGCTTTTCATAACCCACAATTTGCCGCTGGTCTCCGAAATTGCACAATCCATCATAATCATGAAGGATGGGAGTATCGTTGAGGCGGGACGAACGAATGACGTCCTGCGTTCGCCAAAGCACTCTTACACAAGAATGTTGTTGGACGCCGCGCCGCGACTTAATTGACGACCGGCTCGACTTGGAGCACCAAAGGGCAATTGCTACGGGATTCGCTGGAACGATCTTGCCAAACGACCTGTTCACCGACGAGGAAAAAAGTGCCCGCTTCGACGCTGTCGATCGGGCGGTTGCAGTCTTGCGCGTTCTTGAGCGCTCTGATCAGCCCATGTCGCTGTCGATGATCGCGCGCGAGGTCGGGCTGGGACAGCCAACCACGTCACGTTATGTGGCCAGTCTCGTCGGGCATGGGCTGATCGAAAAGGTGAATGGAAATCGCTATGTGCTGGGCATTGGGCTTTATATTCTTGGGCAGAAATCACTCCATCGCAGAGACGTTCGAACGGTAGCCCACCCCTATCTGGAAACCTTGCATGAACAGTTCAACGAGACGGTAAGCTTCGCACTTTGGCTGCGCCACGAGGTTGTTGTCGTGGATTGTATCGAGGCCATGCAGACGTTGCGTCAGGGAGCATCCGTGGGAGTAGTCAACCCATGGCACGCCACTTCCCTCGGAAAGTCGATTCTCGCCTGGCTTGATCCGCATGAAGTGGACGTGCTGCTGAAGCAGCCGGGGCTGCCCCGTTACACCTATAACACCCTCACCACAGTCGACCAATTGCGTGCCGAATTTCCACTTATCCGGGAGCGAGGCTATGCGATCGACAACGAGGAGTCCGCCATAGGAGGACGCTGCATCGGTGCACCCGTCTTCGATCAATCGGGGCGCCCGCTCGGCGCCATCAGCATCAGTGGACCAATCGCGCGTGTTACCGACGAGGATGTCCCCTCGACCGGAGGGCGAATTGCCGAGATCGCAGGGCAGATCTCCCGTGCAATGGGGTATTCGGGGAAGCCATCCCGTGACACCAGGCGCGTCTAGGCCGCTCTTGCTCCTCGCTTTCTGGTGCGGGTCACTGGCCCGCAGCATCCTGTGCAGATTGATCTCGCTTAAGGAGGCCCCTCGTTGGCTGACCTCCTTGAACTGTGGCGGTGCGGCGCTTCGAGGCGGCCTTAGCCAAAGCCTCCGCGGCGCGCAGGGCGGCGACATTATCTGACCCCCGTGCCAGCCAAGTCAGCCTGCGCTCCCCGGCGCTGACAAAGTCCTCGACTGCAGCAAGATGCGAATCCCCGTCGCGAACCGGCACGAGCTCGTTCTTGGCTGCGTGCCGACGCATGAGCGTACCCGAAGCCTTGCCATTCAGCGTACCGTGGGCGATCAGCGTGCCGCGATCTCCAGCCACCACAACCGTGCTTTCCAGGTCGGCGATCGCAAAACTTTCGAATGCATGAAACAGACTGCCATCGTCGAGTTGGAAGGAATAGGAAATTTGGTTGGGTCTGCCATCGGCAACAGTGCAAATGGCCGAGACTTCGCGCGGTTCTCCACCCGTCAGGAACCTGGCAAGGTCGATGTCGTCGACGGACATGTCGAGATAGATGTCGCCCTCGCTGTCGAGATCGTCCTTTCTGCGCTTGGCTGCGGGCTTGTACGGTCCCTCGCGGGTAAGAAGGATCGACTGGACCTTCCCGATGTCACCATCCAGGATCAGCCTGCGCATGGTCTGGTGTATGGCCGACGCACGGAACGGGTGATGTACCGCAAGCACGATCCCGGCGGCGTCGCACAGACGCGCAAGCTCAGCGGCTACTTTGCTGTTTTCGGAGATTGGTCCGTCACAAAGGACGTTCTTTCGCGCTTTCGCCGCAGCAGTGATGTAATGGGCCCGCCGCCTCAATCGCGCGCTGACATAGGTGAACTCGACGTCAGGATCGCCGAGAGCCTCCGACAGGTTGGTCGTCCATTGCGGAATGTCGAGATCCTGAGCGAAATGAGCTGCATCCATCTTTCGGCGGCTGACCACCCACAACGGAGTATGCCCCTGCGCTCTGATGCCCGCGACCATCTGCTCCGTGGCAATGGTGCCGGTCCCCATAACTGACCACCCAGTCTTGCCGTGAATTGCCATGCCGGGCGCTCCTGATCTGGCCCCAAGTATGGGCGCATTCGCCTCTGGCAGCCAACTTCGCATCTCGTTGAAGTCTGCATTAAACTGACGTACAGATAGCGTCTGTTCGCGTCATAGGGGAGGCGATCGAGGTGAACCACATCGCGGGGGATACCGCCGCGCTCGCGGCAAATTTGAGGACCTTGTGCGATCGCCACGGGTCTGTCGCCGCTGTTTGTCGCAAATTAAACGTCAATCGGCAACAATTTAACAAATATCTCTCTGGCGCCCATGTGCCGTCCAGCGCCAATCTGCGCACGATCGCTAACTTCTTCGGATTGAGCGTTCCGATCCTCTTCTCCGACCCCGAGGAGTTCAGGACGCTCATTGATGGCAACTTTTTTCATGCGATGTCCACGGCGCGCCATCTGCCGGAGTTTGTCAACTTCCTCTCGAATATTGTCTTCGACGGTAGTGTGCAGGATTCGGAGATCCTGGGTGTCTATGACCGATATCAGTTTTCGTCGATCTATAAAGGTTTCATTCTAAAATCGGCATTCTGCCTCTATCGAAATAACAATTTTCTCCAGCATTACTATATCGAGCGGTTCCCGAGCTTCGACCGGCCGGGAAGAACGGAATACGTCTTCAAGTACTACGGGTTCAGCTTCCCAGTTGCGGACCGGCTGTTTACGGCCGATTTCGAAGGCATCCAGAGCAATGAGCTCACCTTCGGTGTCTATGCCCAGGTCAAGCGAAATGCGAAGCGTTTCATGTTCGGCATCGCCAGTGGCATTGCCGCCAATGCCTTCCGACAGCCCTATTCGACGAAGGTCGCCTTGCACTACAAGGGGCCGGGCCTGCTCCAACGTAGTCACCTCAAGGAACTTACCGTGATTGACAGGAGCGACCCAGGCATCCCGAGGGAAGTGCTGCAATATCTGGGCGACGGTTCGGACATGATCCAGATGTGAAATGCGAACCGACTAAGAGCATTACTCGTCGGCCCTATATTCGGCTTTGACGAACCCGACTTTCACGCTACCCGTTCAATCGCTTGAATGTCTTGCAGTTTAGGTGTTCAGGACGAGTTCATTCAGTGCCAACCGATGCAGCGACGGCGTCGCGGCGGCAAGGACGGGGCCTCCTTCCTCAGCTCGGCCGCCGTCGAGACGAGTGATCACACCACCTGCCTTCTCGATGATCGGGATCAGCGCGACGATGTCGTAGGGCTGCAGGGAAGGTTCAACCGCCAGATCGATCCGGCCCGCCGCTAGCATGGCGAAGGCATAACATTCCCCACCGTACCGGGTCATCTTGACCGCGCTGTTCAGCCGCTCGAAGCCAGCTTTGAGATCGCCGTGAAAATGTTCGGGGGAGTTGGTGTGGAGAATGGCGTCGGAGAGGGTGTCGATGCCACGCGTCCTGAGTGGCTGGGGCTCATCGGCGCGCTGGCGCCATGAGCCTGTTGCGTCCGCCCAGAACCGTTCGCCGATATAGGGCTGGCTGAGCATCCCCATCTCGGCGCGCCCGCGAACCGTCAGACCGATGAGCGTTCCCCAGACGGGGATGCCGCAGATAAAAGGTCGGGTTCCGTCCACGGGATCAAGCACCCAACGCCAGTCGCTACCGCCGCCCGTCTCGCCGAATTCCTCTCCAAGTACAGCGTGATCCGGGAACTCCGCCATTATGGCGGCACGCAACGCGATTTCTGCTTCTCGATCAGCCTCGGTCACCGGATCGAATCTATATCCGGGCTTCGGCTTGGTATCGACGGCAAGCTCGACCATATAGCGGGGCAGCGTCTCGGCATCCGCCAAATCAGCGAGACGGTGCAAGAATGATGGGTCCGGTGGCTTTGACATGTGTCACCTTGGCAAGGATTTAGAAGATCATTGGCTCGTCTGCTCGGAGCCGGGGAAGGCAATCCACGATTTGGAAGCTGAAGAACTGACGCTGATCTCGGAAAGCAGAACGCCCCGCAGCCCTTCGTAAACGTCTGCGATTGGCACCGGGAGCGCACCTCGCCAGTTTCGGCCGGCTTCAAGCGCAGTCGCATAATCGCTGTATAG
Source organism: Mesorhizobium sp. M1A.F.Ca.IN.020.04.1.1 (assembly GCF_003997315.1). Taxonomy (NCBI): domain Bacteria; kingdom Pseudomonadati; phylum Pseudomonadota; class Alphaproteobacteria; order Hyphomicrobiales; family Phyllobacteriaceae; genus Mesorhizobium; species Mesorhizobium sp. M1A.F.Ca.IN.020.04.1.1. The sequence goes on along the minus strand of NZ_RZSN01000020.1, from coordinate 27,386 downwards.
AACGGCGAGTGCCTCGAGGTAACCTTCAGGAGAGCCCGCCGGCAGACTGGTCGCAAGTTGCGCATCCGAGGACATGTCGCCGTGGCCGCGACGATAGGTAAGGTCGCCTTCGCCGAGGCGGGACACCGTGAGTGTCTCCGGTGCCTCCTGACGCCACTCGAGGGTGGCCTTCGAGCCGACGATCTTGAAACGCAGGCCGTTGCGGTGGCCCGGAGCGGCAAGAGAGGACCACAAGAGGCCGTTGGCGCCGCCCTCGAATTCCAACTGTATCACGTCAGTGTCGTCTAGCCCGAAGGAGTCAACGGTTCGCATCAAATTGGCGTTGAGTGCGGTGCACCGGAGTCCGGAAACAAATTCGAGGATGTTGAAGGCGTGGGTTCCGATATCCCCCAGCGCGCCCGTCGGTCCTGCTTTTGCCGGGTCGCCGCGCCATATCCCGCCTTTGCCCAATTTCGACGGGTCGTTGACCAGCCATTCGAGCAGATACTCCACATGCATGAAGCGAACCTGCCCGATTGCGCCCGCGCGGATGCGAGCGCGGGCGTCTCGGACCATTGGATACCCTGTATAGGTGTATGTTACAGCGAAGAACGTCTCGTTTGCGGCAGCGATCCGCTGGAGCTCGCGTGCCTCTTCAGATGAGTGGACCAGTGGCTTTTCGCAGATGACGGGAATCCCCGCTTCGAGAAACAATTTGCACGGCTCGAAATGGAGATGGTTGGGCGTAACGATAATCGCGACTTCGATGGCATCATCGCGCGCCGCTTCCGCCGCTGCCATGTCGCCGAAGCTGAAGTAGGTGCGGTCCCAAGCCACTCCTAGGGCCTGGCCGGCTTCAATGCAGGCGTGACGGTCAGACGAGAACGCGCCTGCCACCAGTTCGAAACGATTGGTTAGCCGCATGGCAGTTCGATGCCGGCTTGCAAAAAAGGAACCTCGTCCTCCTCCAACCATACCCGCGCGAAGGCGACGTTTGCGGGGGATGTCATCTGTCAGGAGGTTCATGGGGTACTCTTGCGCATTTGGCCCGGCTCTCATCGGGTCTGGAAAGACAGGCGTCGCGCGTCGCTCAATCCGGCAGCGCCCGCGTCACGATTGAAGGCATCCTCCCACTCGCTCAATCGAGCGACAATTTCGCACGGCTCCAATCAGTGACGCACAGTGATGCGACCGTTGATGCCGTTCGATCGGAATGAGGGCCGAGCGCTCTATCGCGATAGCCGCACCGACATCATAGTCGCTCCACAAGACGCGCCGGCGCCATGCCAAAAGCGCAGCATCTCCTGCATGCAGCGGGGGCGTCAGGCACGATGAGCTGCGGATTGGTCGCGAGCCGGTTCTACCGATCCTGAAGTACATTCCAAAGCTCGCCGGCAGGATCGACTGGCGTCGTCGCCCGCAGCGCGCGCCCCTGTCGTAGGCCAAGCGTGATGTCTGTTCACGACGACATTGCGGCATGAGGCGCTTGGGATTTATATCCGCTGGGCTGGAACCGAATTGAAAGTTGCCCGAGTCCTAAGGATGTTTGGAAATGCTTGCTGAAGAACGCCAAGCGATCATTCGCGACAGACTGTCGGAGCATGGCAAGGTCCTGGCCAACGCGCTGGCTCTTGAATTTCGTGTCTCTGAAGACACTGTGCGCCGCGATCTACGCGATCTTGCCAGAGCCGGACTTTGCCGCAGGGTCTATGGCGGAGCGCTGGCAAGGGCATCGGAGGCCAAGACCGGGCCCGAGCGGTCGAGGTCCTCGACCATGGATCTCGCACCGCTGGCTGCTGCCGGAGCGAAACTCGTACAATCCGGCGCAACGATCATGATGCACCATGGAGCCCTCAGTGTTGCCTTCGCCGGCGCCTTACCCCGCGACATGTCTTTAACGATTGTGACGAATTCCCTCCTTGTCGCGACTGCTGGAAGGGCATCGTCAAGCGAGCGTCGTTCTTTTGGGCGGCTTGTACGACCAGGACAAGGGATGCTCTGTTGGAACTACCGCCCTTTCGCAATTGGAGCAGTTCAACGCCGACATGTTTTTTGTCGCCGATTGCGCGGTCCATGCTTCCGTCGGATTGACCGCCTTTGACCTTCCCGACGCCGAAATCAAGCGCGTTATGTGCCGCCGAAGCGCCGCGAGAGTAGTTGTCGCTACGGTCGAGAGCATCGCGAAAACCGCCCCCTTTCAGGTTTCGGGACCTGACGCGATCGACCATATGCTCGCTGGGCGCCAGCTTGATGCCGAGACCCTCGAACCGTTTCGACGCCAAGGCACAGTTATCCACCGAATAGCCTGAGGACTGCGACAAAATCTTTCGCAAGCCGTCGGTCCGATGTTGCCGGATGATGGATCGCTCAAGACTAGGAGCCGACAAGATCCTGCATCAGGATTTTCAACTCGCGCGCCACATCGTAGCTGTCCATCTGGTGCTGCTTTTTGCAGAACAACTCGCAACTCCACCAGCTGTCGTAGCCGGTGGATTTCACTGCAGCCACCCACTCTCTCAGGTTCAATACGCCCTTGCCGGTTTCGACATCGCGGAGAACAGGCTCGTTAGGGATGCCGCCGGTGAACGCAAGAGAGTCACAGATGTGCACTCCGTAGATGAGGTCTTTGTCCAAGCGCGCAATGCGGTCCGGGCCATCGCCCGAGGTGTAACAGTGCCAGAAATCGACGACGACGCGTATGTTGTCGCGTGCCGCTTTCCTTATGGTCCGAAGCTGCCTGTCAATTGTATTGAGTGGTGTCCAGGACAGCGCCTCATGGTAGATGACCAGGTTGCGTTGAGCAGCGAGGTCGGCGACGGCTGCCAGCCCGGACGCCGTGATGTCGATCTGCTCCTCGATCGGCAGCCCGACGACGCCTCGGTAAAGATCCTTGTGCCTCTTGCTGGCCTCGGGATCGAGAGCCGCGAGACTGATTGGACCGGTGATGACCTGAATGCCCTTCGCTCCAACCGAGACGGCGAGTTCTATCAACTCTTCCGCGTCCTTCAGCAATGCTTTGCGGGCATTGCCGTGGCGCTCCACATCGAGAAGAAATCCGATGCCTGGAATGAACATGTCATCGATCAAGCGGCGCAGCTCCTGGAAAGTGAACCCGGCATCCAGAAAAGCGCGGATCTTGGCCCCAGAGGCTTCCAGTCCGTCGAAGCCGAGCTCGCGCGCAATATCCACGTCTAGGGCCAGCGTGCCGTGTCGCGCCACGAGAGCATGCAGAATTAGCTGGTTGCGCTTCGTCGTCATTGCTGTGCCCGTCGCTTGACTACCGGATTATGTCCAATGCCAGGTCCCTGCTGGATCACGACGGTGGCATAGAGCCTCGCTGGCTCTGCGGCGCCAGGCCGATAACCACTCTGGTTGCTCATGGCTTTCACCATCGCGAGCCGATTACCCGCGCAATCAAGACATATCGCATGCCGAGGGGGAACTGCGCGGCAGCCCGAATTCGTGCGCGACCTAAGGTTCCGGTCGCGTCACATTGCGCCAAATTCGCTGCTAAGGGGGCAAAATGGCTTCCGATTAAAAACGAGCCCGCTATGCGGCTGAGTTCGCAGCCCACGGGAACCGACCGATCCCATATGTCGCAATGCTTCTTTCTCAGCGCGTCACATCGCGTCTATTAAAGCTACCCTGCGAACTTGTCGCGCAGCCACAGATGACTGCTTACTAGGCGCATGGACGAGGAGCATATCCACAATTGCCTCGCCAACAAAGACAAGAGGGTCGAACAATGAAACTGACCGGCGGGCAGATCGTCGCGAAAGCGCTCAAGGAATATGGCGTCGAATACGTGGCTGGTGTTCCCGGCCATGGCATCTGGTCTCTATTCGATGCCTTCCTGGAGGAAGGCTCGCAATTGCCCTTCATCCAGGTGATGCACGAACAAAGCGCCGTTCACATGGCGGACGGTTATTTCCGTGCAAGCGGCCGGCCAATGGCATGTTCGACATCGGTCGGGCCAGGTGCGACCAACACAATTATTGGCCTCGCCACAGCCTATTGCGATTCCACCTCGCTGTTCTACGTCTCCGGCTCGCCACAGACCTACATGCACGGCCATGGCACCATGCAGGAGATCGAGCGCCAACAGGACAATGCTTTCCCCCGCATCACCGAGCAGGTGACAAAACGGGCATGGCAAGCCCAGTCCGTGCAGGTCCTGCCGAGCATTATGCATCGCGCCTTCAACGCCATGCTCACCGGCCGCCCGGGTCCCGTGCATGTCGAGGTGCCGATGGACGTTCAGGTCGAAGCGGCCGATGTCACCATTCATCCGCTGGAAAAGCGCCTTCCCATTGGCGTGGCCTATCCCGATCCGAGCGCGATCGAGGCCGCGGTCAAGGTCCTGTTGAGTGCCGAACGCCCGGTCATCGTCGCCGGTGGCGGTGCGATCACGGCCAACGCGTCGAGCGAACTGACGCGTCTGGCCGAGCGCGTCGGCGCCGCCGTTTCGATCACCTGGAACGGCAAGGGCGCCATCTCGGAAGATCACGAGCTCTTCATTGGAGCAGTCGGCCAGACCGGCACGACCTGCGGCAACAAGATCACTGCTTCCGCAGATGTGGTCGTTTCGGTCGGCTGCCGCTTCACCGACTGGTCGGCATCTTCCTTCGCCAAGGGCGTCTCGTTCTCGATCCCTCCAGGTAAGCTGATCCATATTGACCTCGACCCGCGCGAGATCGGCAAGACCTATCCGACCGAGGTGGGGATCGTATCAGACGCAAAGGTGGCCTTGGAGGCGATCCTGGCCCTCATCTCGGAGGGCGATGCTAAGAAGGCTCTGGGCAAACGCGAGCAGTTCCTGGCCGACGTTCAGAAGGCCAAGGCGGACTGGATCGCTCAGGTGTCGCCGCGCGAAAACAGCCGCGAAACGCCTTTCACCTCCCAGCGCCCGCTGGTCGCTTTGCGCAAGGTACTCGATCGCAACGGTATTGTGGTTGTCGGTTCGGGCAATACCCAGGGCTCGGTGAAGCAAAGCTTCCCTGTCTACGAGCCTCGCACCCACCTGACCTCGGGCTCCTATTCGCCAATGGGCTGGGCGGTGCCGGCGGCGTTGGGGGCAAAGCTCGCATGCCCGGACCGCCAAGTCGTGGCGATCGTTGGCGACGGTGACTTCATGATGTCGCTGCCCGAAATGGGTACTGCCGCGATGAACGGCATCAATGTGGTCTTCCTCGTGCTGAACAATTCGGGATATATGTCGATCCGAGGCGGTCAGCGCAAGTTCATGGGCCGTCACATTGCTTCCGAATTCAACCATCACTCGGGCAATGGTCAGCCTTATTCGGCCGATATCACGGCTTCAGCGCGCGCGTTCGGGCTCGAGGCCTGGAAAGTCGAGAAGGATGAAGATCTCGAAAGCAGCCTGAAGGCAGCCTTGGAATGCGGCGGGCCCGCTCTCGTCGAAGTCATCGTGTCGCGTGACGCTGCGGGGCCGTTCGCCACCGGCTGGTGGGATTTCCCCTCGCCAGCCTACTACGAAAAAGAGCAGGCTGCTTACGCCCAGATGCGTGCACGCGAACAGCACCTCTAGCCAAATTGACGCGAGGGTTGGTCATGCGCCGCCCTCGCATGTCGCCATCCACCACATTGATGATGCGGCGCGCAAGCGCCCGCAAACCAAGAGTTATTGCCATGATACGCACGGTCAAGCCCGCCAAAGGCAGTGTCGCAGACGATGGCCAGCCCGCAGTCACCGCGACAGTCCAGGCATTGCTGGCGCAAGTCGAGAAAGGGGGCGACGCGGCAGTGCGCGAATTGTCCATCCGCTTCGACAAGTTCGACCGCGACAGCTATCGCCTGACCAAGGCTGAGATTGACGGATGCATCAACGCGTTGAGCAAACGCGAGCGCGAGGATCTCGATTTCGCCCAGGACCAGATACGCAAATTCGCCGAAGCCCAGCGGGCCACACTTCGCGATCTGGAGATCGAGACGCTACCAGGCGTAATTTTGGGGCATAAGAACATACCGATCCAGAATGTCGGATGTTATGTACCGGGCGGCAAATATCCGCTGCTTGCCTCTGCTCACATGACGGTCTTGACCGCTCGCGTGGCAGGCTGCGAACGCGTCATCACTTGCGCTCCGCCGTTTCGAGGCAAGATCGCCGACAAGATCGTCGCCGCCCAGGCCCTTGCGGGCGCGGACGAAATCTATTGCCTTGGCGGTGTCCAGGCGATCGCGGCCATGGCCTATGGCACTGAGACGATCGCTCCCGTGGATATCCTGGCCGGCCCCGGCAATGCCTACGTCGCCGAAGCGAAACGGCTGCTGTTCGGCGAAGTTGGCATCGATCTGTTCGCCGGTCCGACCGAGACCTTGGTGATTGCTGACGACAGTGTCGACGGTGAGATCGTGGCGACCGACCTGCTTGGCCAGGCGGAGCACGGCGTCAACTCTCCCGCCGTTCTGATCACCAATTCTGAGAAACTTGCCCGCGATACCCTCGATGAGATCGAGCGTTTGCTCAAAATCCTGCCGACTGCGGCTGTCGCCGGCAAAGCCTGGGAAGACTACGGCGAGATCATCCTGTGCGACACGCTGGATGAGATGGTGGCGGAAGCGGATCGCATTGCCTCCGAGCACGTGCAGGTCATGACACGTGATCCGGACTATTTCCTTGAGAGGATGAAGAACTATGGCGCTCTGTTTCTGGGCGCTCGCACCAACGTCTCTTTCGGCGACAAGGTGATCGGAACCAACCACACGCTGCCTACGAACAAGGCAGCCCGATACACAGGCGGTCTGTGGGTCGGCAAGTTCCTTAAAACCTGCACCTACCAGCGGATCGAGACCGATGAGGCGTCCGCCTTGGTCGGCCAGTACAGCTCGCGCCTCTGCATCATGGAAGGTTTCGCCGGCCACGCCGAGCAGTCCAACATCCGCGTCCGCCGCTATGGCCGGCGCAACGTTCCATACGCATCGGCAGCCGAACCGCTCTGATGCGCAACACGCCCCGGCACGCGCCCCACAGGATCGAGCCGGATCATCAAGCCACCAACGCAAGCAACAAGGGGAACTACAATGAAGCTCACCACCATCCTAGCCGCCTCGATCGCCTTCATGCCGGTTGCGGCAATGGCCGAAAGCAAGGGCAAGGTCGAAGGCATTCATCACTGGGTGTCCGAAAGCGAGGTCAAAGCGCTCAAGGTCATCACCGATAAGCTGGCCTCCAAGGGTTACACCTGGGAAGATAGCGCGGTCGGCGGTCTCAGCGGCGCCAACGCGCTGCAGGCATTGCGCACGCGTCTTGCCGCCGGGAACCCCCCGGCAACGATGCAGTTCCTTGGCTATGAAGGGCTCGACTGGGGCAAGCAGGGCGTCCTGCGCTCTCTCAACGATCTCTACACCAAGAACGGCTGGGACAAGGCGCTCGCCCCGCAGCTGCTTGCCTTTGTCAAAAACGGAGACGACTTCATTTCCGTCCCGATCAACATGCACAGGCAGAACTGGCTTTGGGCGAACAAGGCCGTTTTCGACAAGGCCGGCGTCAAGGAACCGAAGTCTTGGGATGAGCTGATCGCCGACGGAGACAAGCTCCGGGCCGCCGGTGTGGTCCCGCTCGCCATGGGTGACGAGAGCTGGCAGATCCTCGAGGTCTTCGAGGCAATCCTTGTCGACGTGAACGGGCCCGAATTCTACACGAAGGCAGTCATCGACCTGGACGAGGGCGCTCTTTCGAGCCCCGAAATGATCGCGACGTTCGACAAGCTTAGGAAGGTCCGCGGACTTGTCGATGACGGCTTCACCGGGCGTGATTGGGCCGTCGCAACGGGCATGGTCGCGGATGGCAAGGCCGCCATGCAGGTCATGGGCGACTGGGCCAAGGGCGAGTTCCTTGCCAAGGGCCTCAAGCCCGGCGTCGATTTCCTCTGCTTCCCAACGCCGACCGACAAGCCCAACTTCAAGTTCGTGATCGACGCATTTGGCATGTTCAAGGTCGATGATGCCGTGACCACAGCAGGCCAGGACGCCTGGGCAGAATCGATCATGGATCCCGAGGTGCAGAAACAGTTCAACCTGATCAAGGGTTCAATCCCGGCTCGCTCCGACGTTCCGGTCGACAGTTTCGATGACTGCGCGAAGCGTAGCTATGCTGACCGCGAGGCGGCGGTGAAGAACGGCACGATGCTCGGCGGCCTCACGGAAGGCTTTGCTGCCCAGCCTCAATTCGCCGGCGTCTTCACCGACGTCGTCGGCAAATTCTTCGTCACCGGCATGTCGTCCAAGGATGCTGTTCAGGCCCTGGTCGATGGGATCAACAACGCCCGCTAGTCCAGGCCACCAAAGCCCTGCCGGCAATCGTGCCGGCGGGGACACCGTCCGCAACAATGCTCGGCAATAGCGAGGTTGGTCAGTCCCATGTCGTTCAAAAACAAATTGGACCTATGGCTGCCGCGGCTCGTCCTGTCGCCCAGCCTGCTGGCCGTTCTGATTGCCGTCTATCTCTTCATAGTCTGGACGGCCTGGATCTCGCTATCTTCGTCCCAGATGGTCCCGAAGTTCGACTTCGTCGGGCTCGAGCAATATGTCCGTTTGTGGTCGACCCCGCGCTGGCACACTGCAGTCGCCAATCTCTTCATCTTTACGGCGTTGTTCCTGGCGATCACCATCGCACTGGGCTTGTTCCTCGCGATTCTGCTCGACCAGAAGGTGAGGGCGGAGGGCTTCCTGCGAGCCGTCTACCTCTATCCCATGGCCTTGTCATTCATTGTCACGGGCACAGCCTGGAAATGGATCCTGAACCCGGACCTCGGCCTGCAGAAGGTCGTCAACGAGCTCGGCTGGACCGGTTTTGTCTTCGACTGGATCACACAACCAAGCTTTGCAATCTACTGCGTGGTGATCGCAGCGGTCTGGCAATCGACGGGGTTCGCGATGGCCATTTTCCTGGCCGGGCTGCGAGCGATCGATACTTCCATCATCAAGGCCGCGCAGATCGAGGGAGCCAGCCTGCCGCGAATCTACCTCAGCGTCATCGTGCCGATGCTGCGCCCGGCATTCCTGAGCGTCATCGTCCTCCTGAGCTATATCTCGATCAAGAGCTTCGACCTGGTTCTGGCCCTCACAAATGCCGGGCCTGGCAGCGCCACCGAAATGCCCTCGACCTTCATGTTCGCCGCGACGTTCAGGCGCAACCAGATGGGCGTAGGTGCCGCCAGCGCCATCATGATGCTGATGACGGTCGCAGCCATCATCGTTCCCTACCTCTATTCGGAATTGAGGGAGGACCGCAATGCGCACTGAAGCACGCTCGGCGCGTCGTTCACACCAGATCGGTCGCCTGTGCATCTATGGCTCGCTGATCGCGCTCGCCGCCTTCTACCTGATGCCGCTTTGGGTGATGATCGTCACCTCGCTCAAGTCGCTGGATGAAATCTATGGCGGCTCCTTCATCGGGGTGCCTCAGGCGATCACCTTCGAAGCTTGGAACAAGGCATGGCAGGAGGCCTGCATTGGCACGGCCTGCACGGGACTGCGGCCATACTTCATCAATTCCATCCTGATGGTCGTGCCCGCCGTCATCCTGTCCACGGGGATAGGCGCGATAAACGGCTATATCCTCACGAAGTGGCGTTTCGCCGGCGCGAACGCGACATTCGGATTGTTGCTGTTCGGCTGCTTCCTGCCGTTCCAGGCCGTTATCCTGCCCATGGCGCAGCTGCTTGGTCGCCTCCACCTTTCCGGCACCATTCCGGGTCTCGTGCTGGTTCACACCGTATACGGCATCAGCTTCACGACCCTGTTCTTCCGGAACTATTTCATCACGATCCCGGACGAACTGACCCGCGCGGCTCAAATCGACGGAGCTGGGTTCTTTCGGATCTTCTTTTCAGTGATGTTGCCGACCGCGCTTCCCATCATCGTGGTCTCTTGCATCTGGCAATTCACGCAGATCTGGAACGACTTTCTTTTCGGCGTGTCGTTCACCGCAGGGCAATCATCGCCGATCACCGTGGCGCTGAACAACATCGTCAACGTGACGATGGGGCGCAAGCAATACAATGTCGACATGGCGGCCGCCATGATTGCCGCCATCCCCACCCTTCTCGTCTACGTCGTCGCGGGACGCTACTTCGTGCGCGGTCTGACCGCCGGCGCCGTGAAAGGCTAGTGCTATGTCAACGCTTGAAATCGATCGGGCCCGCAAGCTCTACGGTGACCTCGAAGTCCTGAAGGAGGTCAGTATCTCCATCGGCACCGGCGACTTCCTGGTGCTGCTCGGCCCTTCGGGTTGTGGCAAGTCCACACTGCTCAACATGATCGCCGGCCTCGAGAACATCTCAGGTGGCGAAATCCGCATCGCCGGCAGGGTTGTCAACGACCTGTCGCCGAAAGACAGGGATATCGCCATGGTGTTCCAGTCCTACGCCCTCTATCCCACGATGACCGTGCGCCAGAACATCGAGTTCGGCATGAAGATCCGCGGCGTGCCGCAAGCCGAGCGGGACAAGGCGGTCAAGACGGCGGCCGACCTGCTCCAGATGACGCATCTTCTGGACAGGAAGCCCTCGCAACTCTCGGGAGGCCAGCGCCAGCGCGTGGCAATGGGGCGCGCGATCGTGCGCCAACCCAAGCTGTTCCTGTTCGACGAACCTTTATCCAACCTGGACGCCAAGTTGCGCGTCGACATGCGAACCGAGATCAAGCGTCTTCATGCACGATTGGGAACCACAATCGTATACGTCACGCATGACCAGATCGAAGCCATGACGCTCGCCACGCGCGTTGCCGTGATGAAGGACGGCGTGGTCCAGCACCTTGACGATCCGCAGTCGGTCTACGACCGGCCGGCGAACGTATACGTGGCCAAGTTCGTGGGCTCGCCCTCCATGAACATCGTTCCGGCGAGACTTGACGTGGAAGACGGTCGGCCAGTCGCGGTGATCGACGTCCCAGGTGGGGCGGCTGCCCGCCTCTCAGGCATCCCTTTGTCTTCACAAGCGGCAGCCAAATACGCTGGGCGCAGTATTCTGCTGGGCGTTCGTCCGGAGTTGTTCAGCGTCGCCGGCGAGCAAGCCGCGCAAGCGGTCACGGTAAACATCGACGTTGTCGAGCCTACGGGCCCCGATACGCTTGCTCTTTTCCAGGCAGGCGGGGTCGAAGTCACAGCTCGTGTGCCGCCAAGGGCCGTGGCAGCCCGCACTTCGGCGACCCTCGCGGTCGATACTGGCAAGATCGTGCTGTTCGATGCCGACAATGAGCAACGCATAGACTGAGGCATCGACGTGGATCAAACAGCTGATATCGTCATTATCGGGTCAGGCATAGGAGGCGCTTCCCTGGCCCATAGCCTGGCCGGCACCGGCAGGCGCATCGTGATTCTGGAACGTGGCGAGCACCTGCGCGACGCGCCCCAGGCGCGCGACGACCGGGCGATATTTCTCGAGGGCTTCTACCGTTCGACCGAAGAGTGGCTCGGCGACGATGGGCAGGCTTTCCTGCCCGGCAACTATTACTATGTTGGAGGCAATTCCAAATTCTTCGGCGCGGTGATGTACCGCTACAGGCTTGAGGATTTCTCGCCCCGCCCGCACATGGACGGCGCCTCGCCTGGATGGCCGATCACCTACGAGGAGCTCGAGCCCTGGTACGAGCGAGCCGAGGCGATTTTCAAGGTGCGGGGTGACCCCACGCAGGATCCCACCGAGCCGCCGCGCACCGGTCCTTATCGTTTTCCGCCGGTACCCGACGAGCCGGCCATAGCGGCCGTGCGCGCTCGCTTGAAAGAGGCGGGGATCCATCCAGCCAGCCTTCCCCTGGCTATCGACATCAATGAGTGGCTTCGCCGCGCAAAGACCGGTTGGGATGCGTTTCCCAACACGGGTTCCGGCAAGATCGACGCCGAAGTTGGACCGCTGACTGCCGCGTTGAACAGCAGCAACGTCAGTCTCGTGACCGGGGCCAATGTCGTGCGGCTGGAAACCGACCCGATGGGTCGCAAGGTGACTGCCGCAGTGTTTCTAAAGGATGGTGTTGAGCGGCGGATCAGCGCTGGTATCTTCGCCGTTGCGGCCGGCGCGGTCCAGAGCGCGGCGCTCTTGCTGCGCTCGGCGAATGCCGCACATCCGCGCGGGCTGGCCAACGGCTCCGACCAACTCGGCCGCAACTTCATGAACCACAATACCACCGCCATGCTGGCGATCGATCCGCGGTCGGCCAATACGTCGGTCTACCAGAAGACCCTGGCATTCAACGACTTCTATAACGCCGATCCGGAAACAGGTTTCCCGCTTGGCAACGTGCAATTGCTTGGACATATCACCGGTAACATCCTCAAGGCCAACGCGCCCTTGCTTCCACGGTGGCTGGCGGGGCTGATAGCCCGCAATTGCTATGGCTGGTTCTTGACCAGCGAGGACCTGCCCAATCCAGAGAGCCGGGTCACGGTTCAGAATGGCCGCATCGTCATGCATTGGGTTCGCAGCAACATGCGAGCGCACGAGCTGCTGATCCGCAGGACGCGAGGTGTGATGCGAAGGGCGGGCTTCCCCATCGTTCTTACTCGAACCTTCGGCAGAAAGACGACTTCGCACCAGTGTGGCACTGCCAGGCTTGGAAGCGATCCGGAGACGTCGGTTGTGTCGCCTGATTGCCGTTCCCACGAAATTGCAAACCTCTATGTAACCGACGCTTCTGTGCTTCCGACATCCGCGGCCGTCAACCCGGCACTGACTATCGCGGCGCTCGCCATCAAGGCTGGCGCCGTCATCAGCCGGTCGTGAGGACCTCATCTTAGTATCCAGACTTGTGAATCTTGCACCTGCGTGGGTGACGCCCGAGGTCTTGGCTGAGCGGAGTTAGCAACCATGATTGCCGACCGTATCGAAACGGATCTGATCGGACCGCTCGCTGTACCGGGCCACGTGCTCTATGGCGTGCACACCCGTCGAGCAGAACAGAACTTCGATGTGTCCGGGCTGCGGCTGAAGGATTTTCCCGAGTTCATCCAGTCGATGGCGATGGTGAAAAAGGCTGCTTGTCTTGCAAACATGGAACTCGGACTGCTCTCGCCCGAAAAGGCCCAGGCTATCTCAGATGCGTGCGGCGATATCATCGAACTGAAGGGGATCGAAGAAAACTTCCCGGTTGACATGATGCAGGGAGGGGCCGGTACGTCGACAAACATGAACGTCAACGAGGTTGTGACCAACCTGGCCCTGATCAAACTCGGCGCCAAAATTGGCGATTACGCAAGGCTGCACCCCAACGACGACGTAAACCTTTCCCAGTCGACAAACGATGTGTATCCGACCGCAATCCGTCTGACGGTTTTGCGGGCCTGCGACGGGCTCGTATCGGCACAAGTCAATTTGCGTGATGCGTTTCGCGCCAAGGCGCTCCAGCACGCGAATGAGCTCAAGGTTGGCCGAACTCAGCTTCAGGACGCCGTGCCCATGACAGTTGGGCAGGAGTTCGAAGCCTTTGCTGAACTCATCGACGAAGATATCGTCCAACTTCAGTCGGTCGCGAGATTGTTGTTGGAAATCAACCTTGGGGGCTCGGCGATCGGCACCTCGATTAACGTGCCCCGCGAGTTCCCAGGCATCGTTTGCGGTCATCTGTCGCGAATATCAGGCATTCAGCTTGTTGCTGCCCGTAATTTCATCGAGGCAACGTCGGACACCGGCGGCTTCGTTTCCTTTTCGGGCATGCTGAAGCGCATCGCAGTCAAGCTGACCAAGATCTGCAACGATTTGCGCCTGCTTAGCAGTGGGCCGCTTGGCGGACTGGGCGAGATTCGATTGCCACCCGTGCAGGCCGGCTCTTCGATCATGCCGGGTAAAATCAATCCCGTCATTCCTGAGATGGTGAACCAACTCAGCTTCCAGGTGATTGGCAACGATCTTACCGTGACACTGGCCGCAAGCGCGGGCCAGCTTCAGTTGAATGCAATGGAGCCGGTGATCGTCTTGAACATCCTGCAATCCATGCGGTTGTTGACGAGAGGAATGCGGATTTTCAAAGAGCGCTGCGTGGACGGGATCGAAGTCGATTTTGATCGTTGCAGAGCGCTGCTTGATCAATCCCTCGTTCTGGCAACGCCCTTAGCAAAACTGATCGGCTACGGCAAAGCAGCCGAATTGTCCAAGCGCGCTTTGGCAGGGAAGAGGACCTTACGCCAAGTCGTTGAAGAAGCGGGGGTTCTGCTTCCCGACCAGGTTGAGCATATTTTTGGCAACAGCGCTGAGTTCGCTGGTCTCCCCGACGCCTCCCCGGCTTGAAGATTGGAAGACTGTCTCGGAAGTGATGACCGGGACATCCCGGTCGTCGGGCTTGGCGCAGCGGATGCCGTTCGCACAGCGCCAAATGGGTAAGGCGCCGCTCGCAAGAGACTGCTGGCCCTTACGTCAGCTGGTCAGGACCTGTCGTGGACGGCGATGACAGCCTTGATCAGCCCAGCCTTCTCGCGTGACCAGCGCGCAATGTCGTGAGGGCTCTTGGCCAGAGTGGTCCGGTGGGTCACGAGCCTGGTAATCGGTATTTCGCCGTCCCGGATCGATGCGGCGACCTGATCGAAATCGCTCCTGGTGGCGTTACGGCTGCCGATCACCGTCATCAAGAGCAGAGCCGAGATCGTGCCTCACTTACCCGTCCATTCGCGAATACGGCGCACGACCTCAGTTGTCGAGATGCCGTACCGATCGTGAAGTGTCGGCAGAGCACCGGCGTCCAAAAACTCGTCGGGAAGGGCGATCTGCCGAAAGGCGGGTGTCACGCCCTCGCGCATAAGCAATGCGGCGACACTTTCACCCAGTCCGCCTATGACGGTGTGGTTTTCCGCCACCACCACCAGCCGGCCAGCTTGGCGCGCGGCCGCAAGAATTCTCTCATTGTCCAGCTGAGATTGCCTCGGATAGTTTGTCGAACCCAGCCTTCCTCCCCGAAGCCCGTCGGCAGACAAGGCGGACCCGGTATTCCCTGGTCCGCCTTTTTGCGTCCTTCTAATGGCGAGTTCGCGGGTAAGGCTTACGTCTTCGTTTCGGGGGAGAAATGGAAAAGCGAAACGAACGGCGTACTGCGGCAGGAATCGGTGCAGAAAGGCCCACGCAAAGTCCCCACATCTTCGTCAGTCGCTCACTCTCCGGCGGGTGTGTACGCGCTGGCGACCTTGTTTGATATCGCCACCCCGCCGGACATCCGCTCGCCTTCCAACTCGGAATTCTCCTAGGAACACGTCATCCTCCAAGCTTTCGACCTGACGTTCCAGCGTCTTCCGTTACCGTGCTGCTCGAATGAGAAACTCGGTGCTGCGTCGAAATTGGTACAGATGGCGATACTTGCTCGATTGCTAAAATAGTGAAATTTTCGCCTCGAGTGCCTGGAAGCAGGATTGGGGAGATGTACTTTCCTCAGTTTCTGGTCGGAATGCTTATCACGTCGAGCGTAGTCGGAACCTGGGCCTATGAGGTCACAGGGTCCGTCTGGATGAGCATTGCCTGGAGCCTCCTAGCCGCGCTTCTG
The DNA here is from genome assembly GCF_003997315.1 of Mesorhizobium sp. M1A.F.Ca.IN.020.04.1.1. Classification (NCBI taxonomy): domain Bacteria; kingdom Pseudomonadati; phylum Pseudomonadota; class Alphaproteobacteria; order Hyphomicrobiales; family Phyllobacteriaceae; genus Mesorhizobium; species Mesorhizobium sp. M1A.F.Ca.IN.020.04.1.1. The sequence continues at coordinate 11,924 of NZ_RZSN01000020.1, read as the reverse complement.
TTGCAGGTCGGCTATCTCGCGATTGTGTTCAGGCTTGTATATGGTCGGCGACACTCCGAGCCGAAGGCGAAGGAGACCGATCCGGACGCTGCCAAGCAACAATCCCTTCCACATCAGCCACGACATACAGACGGCCGCTGACCAACTGCCGGCTTGGGCGTTCTCGTCCCTGCTTTTTTGGAGACCCGTAGCGTCCGCGCAGGCCCCCGTATGTGTCCGATCACAAGATTCCCGCCACATTGCCGAGCTTTGGTTAGCGTCGCTCCCGGGTAACATGCAACAATTGCTGGAGTCGGACCGGCAGGTGCGGCGAGGCGTCCAATTCGGTACAGCTCTTTTTCCATCGGCGGAGATATTCGGCGATTGGAACCCCGCTGCGGCCAGGCCAGCGGTTGAGCGCGCCCAGCGCCTCAACGCAATCGGGAACCTGTTCGTATTCTGCGAGAATGGTCGGGCACATTGCTTGCGCGAACGGATTGAGACCTGGAACTTCGATCTCGTTTCGGTGGTCGGCGAACCACGTCGCAGCATCTCGGGTAAGTCCCTGGCTGTCGGCGAGCGCGGTATAGCGTTTGATTATGTTCCCACGATATTCGGCAATGGCATCGCCGAAAGCGTTGTCACCTGCGAAAGGCGGGTCCTGTTTCCAGTCTTTCGCCAGGCGTCCCAGGCCTCGCAGCGAGAAGGCCTCCACCATGGCTTCCTCCAGCCATTGGCAAGGCGGTGCCGGCTTCGCATCGGCCTGCCAGCTGTTGGCAAGCACATGGCCGAGTTCATGGCCGAACTGGTAGGCAAGCTTCGACCAGTCCCGTTCGCCGATGTCGACAATGATCCAGGCCATACTGCTGCCGTCGGGATGCAGCCAGATCGCCGGCTGTCCGGTGCCATGGCGGTCGACGCGGAGCCTTGCCGGCTGGCGATCAGACAGCAGTCGGATGCCGTCTAGGCAGACGCGCCGCGCCTTTTCAACGACCTGTTCTGCCGCTTGCGGGAGCATGCGGCCCCAATTGCCCGCGAGTTCGAGCGGGGCGGACAGAAGCGTCGCGGGTGTCTTATTCCGGGGGGATGGCATAGCTGCATAGCCCGGGTCCAGGATGGCCGAAAACTTTGCCATTGCGGTAGCCGATGCTGCCGCAACGATGATGCCAACCGCCAAATCTCGGCGCCTCATAGCCTCTCCAGTTGGCGGACGCAAATCCTCCAAAAGTTCGAATGCCTGGTCCAAGCCGTCTCGCCAGCTACCACCGATCCGGCTAGACTTGAAGTTCTCTCAAGTGGAGGCCGGGGCGCAAGCTGGTTCGCTCGATGCAAAGTGAGTGAATGGACGAACCATCGCCAAAATGGGGCTAAAAGCGTCATGTCGGAGATTTATGTAATCAATCTCGATCGAAGTGTCGGGCGGCTGGATAAATTTCGCAAGTTGAACTCGCACCTGCCGGAAGTCCGGAGGTTCTCCGGATTTGACGGAAAATCCATCGACCGCGACAAGCTGATAGAGCGTAGGGTTATCAGTTCGGATTTGGAGTATGCGCCTGGGAGTCTGGGCTGCGCCATCTCGCACGTGACGCTCTGGAGAGAGGCCGTCGGTCGGCACAAGGTGATAACGGTTGCCGAAGATGATGCGATCTTCTCTCGCGAGTTCGAACGACATACGAACGCGCTCTTGGCGAACATCCCGGCCGAGTGGGATTTCATCCTGTGGAGTGCAAGTCTGCGATGCTATGCTTGGCTAGATGCCCTTCCTGGCGGAACCGGTGCCAGGCTGGAGTTCTTTCCGGGCGAAGTCATGACGCATATTGCTGACTTCCAGGAGGCGGCAATCGAACCTGCTCTGCTTCGAGCGCGCTATCTGCTCGGCACGGTTTGTTACTCCGTCTCGCCACGTGGCGCGCGCGCGCTGTTGGAGTGGTGCCTTCCGATACGGCCGATGATCGTGGATTTTGCAGGCTTCGGCCTAAGGCTGAACAATGCAGGCATCGATTGCATCATGGCGGGCGTGATGCCCTCGCTCAAAGCCTATGTGTGCTTGCCACCGCTTGTCATCAGTGACGAACGGCCGGAGGAATCGGTACGGATCAATACGTGAGCGACAGGCTGGCGTTGACCGCAGTCGGCCAGTCCGTCCCGTCAGGCAACCGATAGCCTTCACCGAACACCTTCTTCGCCGAGCGGCGCTGCTCGATCTTCGTGCCGGCGCCGAATGAAGAAATCGAGGTTGTTCCTGAGACGCTCATTGCCCGGGTCAAGCTCGAGCGCCATCTGCCCCCATTCCACAGCACGGTCCATCGCATTCAGGTGCCATGAGGCGATGGCGCCCAGATCAAACAGCCGAAAGCCCCAGCAGTTCGGGTCATCGAGATAGCTTCCGGTGCGACGGGTGTTTTCGATTCCGTTGCTGCACGCCCAGAACAGATTCAACCAGTCGGCCCTGCCGTGGAGTTCCTCCGCAAGGTCGGCCCAGATCTCGCGCCGATGCGGCGCTTCCATTCGCGCTTTGTCCAACCACACCAATCTCTGGTCCGGCATCATGCGTGCGATGTAGCGCATCGCTTCTGACCGTTCCTCGCCCCAGGTGCTTGTCGGCAAGCCAAGGTAGCGCTCAAGCAATTGAACGGCCTCGTCGGGCCGGTTGGCCCACATCAGGTCCCGCCCGAGCCAGAAACACATCTGTGCGTCGTCGGGATCTTCCTTGTAGGCAACCTCCATCAGAGGCAGGTAGCTGCTCCTGGTTGGCTTGGCCAGGTCCTGCACCTCGAACATGACCAGGTCGTTGCTGGTCGTGACCACCTCCCTTTCTCCGGTGAAGACGAGGGCCTCATGGACGGGGCGCTTGAAGCGATATCCCCAGCGATGGTGAAAATTCTTGGTGGCCCATTGCCGCAACGGTCTGGGGTCGTCGACACTCGCTCTATAGATCGTCTGGCAATAGAGGGCTGTCGTTTCGGGTCTCCAGGCCGCCTCCAGCTTGGGGCGCCAGCCGGGCTCGAGGAAACGGTCCATGTCCATCGTGCAGCACACGTCGACGTCGGCGGGGATGAGTGCCAGGGCGGCATTTCGGGCGTCATCGAAGCGCCATGGGCGGACCGCGATCCGGTGCACGGTGACGCCGGCGTTGATCAGTCGGGATACCGTGTCGTCGGTGCTGCCGGTGTCGGCGACTATCCGATAGTCGGCGCCGACGGCCGAATTTGCCCACCTCTCGACATGTGCGGCTTCGTTCAACGCGATGGTGTAGACCGCTATCTTCAAGGAAGGGGTCCGCGATTGGACGCAGTCGCTAAGCGACCTCCCGCTGAACGGCTGGACTCGCCCGAACCCGACCGCACCGCCCTGTGACGCTCATCGAACAAGGCCGACGCCTCCGCGCTTGCGGATCGCCACTAGCCCTCCGAGCAATTTTGCCTGGCTAAGCTCGAAATGGCTGTCGAAGAACCGGATTTCGGCGAACTGATCGGCAAGGTCGCTGATACCGACCGGGTCGATTGATCGGGCCGTGCCGTGCTGTTGGATTTCTCGCAAGAGATGCTTGGTGAGTGTGATTTCAACGGCATTTTCGCTTGTTGGCTGCCAGTCGAGGTCTTCGATGAAATACCATCCACCCTCTGCGAGCAGCGGGAAGAATTCGCGCAGCGTCAGTTGCTCGTCGAACGAGGCGTGGCTGCCGTCGTCGATAATCACGTCAAGCGAGCCCGGTTCCAGCTTCGCCGCGACCGAGCGCAGATCCTCCAGCTTGGATTGATCGCAGACGAAAGACTTGAACCTCTCATTGTTGAACTGAGAAAAATCCGTCAGGTCGACACCGATCACCTCGGCGTAAGGAAAATAGGATTGCCAGAGCGCGACCGAGGGGGTCTCGGACTGGTCGCCTTCCGCGGCGATGCGACAAAGGCCGATCTCCAATAGCCTCCGCATGCAAAGTCTCCGGCTGGACAGCAGCCGCTCGTAGACGCGTGCGTAAGCATGCCGGTTGCCGGTATGGCGGTTCTTGTCGGTGTTGAAGCGATCAGCAAGATCGATGAGTGTGGGAAAGCTCCGCAGCGGCTCGACCAGCAAGGAGATGAGCGGCGCTCCTTCCCCGCCCGAGCGAGCCTCATTTCGTGCCGTCCACAGGTGTGTTCCGAAGACACGCTCATCATTCAGGTAGACAGCCAAATCGGCGAGCGGCTTTTCGAACTCGCCTATCTCGGTCCAATCGATCGCGTTAAAGAACATCGGCCCGAAGACCCAATCGCGCAGCTCGGCGCCTTGATCCGAAGCAATGTAGTCGGAGAGCAGTTTCGGGCCGATTTCGCCAAATCCCTTGCCGCTCTCACCGAAGAACCGCTCGATTGACATCTCGTAGAGCGCTCTCAAATGGGGGCTGAAGGCTTCGGCATAGATGACGTTGCCGCAGACGAAGTGGCCTTGGTGCCCGCCGCGCCATTGCAGATTGAAAAAGTAATCGCCGCGGAACGGAAACGGTCGCAGCATGACCACGTCGCAATCCATCCACAACCCGCCATGTTCGTAAAGCACGGCGTAGCGAAAGGCGTCGCTGAAATAGCGGATCTCGGAGCCGGCGACCATTCGCTCGAACAAGCTGCGCGGCATCACGTCATCCGCGGCGCGTACCTCGACGCCGAGCGGCACGAGGAATTGAAGCTTGTTCGGCGAGTAGCTCCAGACCCTCACGGGATGGCCTGCGGCGCGCATCGACGTGGTGGCGGCAATCAAGGTCAGATGCTTCGCAGTGTCGGAAAGCACCTCGTAAAAGCAGTGGATCTGAGGCAGCGCGGCATCTCCCCTGTCCAGGAAGGGGGCTATCCGGCTATCGAACGCCCAGGATTGATCGCGACGCTCATGCGGCGAGTCTGCGAAGCGAAGGAACGGCGCCAGCTCGAGCAGGACCTCCTCTGTGCCTTTCGCATTGCCGGAGAGGACAATCCTGCTCGCCTCCTTCGGGAGTCCGCTGTCAGGCCGGGTTTGTTGATGGAGGTCGCCGGGTTCTTTGCGCTGCTGAGCCGCCGCAATTTGTATGGTCGCACCGTCCGCCGACGTCGTCGCAAGTGAGCTCCAATATGCCTCGCTTCCGAACAAATAGTCGGTCCTCTCCAGCAGCGAGCTTACCTCCGAGGCATCGACGGCGGCGATCCACGCTTCGCTCTCGGCGACGCCGTACGAAATCAGCAGGCGCTCGTCTTTTGGGTGCCAGGCTAGGCCGGCGGCAAATTCACCCCCCTTTTCATTGAAGAAGAACGGCCGGCTGATCTTTGCCAAGCAACCTGTTTCGTCCAACCAGACGAAGCGGTGCTGGCAGTATGGCTGAGCCCCGTCCGGCCTTGCCCGCGTCTCGTGCGCGAGTGTCAGCCATCCGCCTTCGAAGGCGATCGCCTGGGTGCCTCCCTTGAGCTGGTCGGCAGCGACGGAAGACGGCTTTTCCGATATCGTCTGCCCTTGATCGCCGACAATGCGGATGGAATCACCCACAGAAAGGAACTGCAGCCGCTCCCGGTCGGTGCCGATGCCAGCCGGCTTGACGAGGGGGAGCCAGTTGTTGCCGTTCACCTTCGCACCGATCGGCCGGAGCACACGCCAGTCGGTCATCCGGTATGGTGCAGGCCCGCCGTGGTCGATGCGCGCGATGACTGGTTCGCCTTCTGCGGCCGACGCGCGCATATAGGCGCTGCTCCACAATTGCCCCTCCCAGGCAAACGGGCGCATGGCCTCGAGGCCGCAGCCGTAAGCAGGTCGCGGCAAGTCGGTCGGCTGTGAAATCTCATCGGCCGACGCGATCCCGAATTCGCTGTCGATGCGCAGCAAGAAATTGCGTGTGTGCACCGCCGCTCGATCCGGCGCTCGAGCCCGGAGGTTCTCTTCCGCCGCCGCCAAGGTGATGGCCCCCTGCAACACTACGATCTGGTTGTCCCAGCGAGCCACGGAGGGGTTTGAGAGCCGATAGCCGTCGGGCGGCATGAAGCCGACCGGTTGCGCAGTGAACGATGGCATCATCGTCTTGGCGGGCTGGATGTAGAAGAACAGGTTGGAGCGCGCCAGATCGCGGGAACCGTCGGCGATGCTGCGGCTCAGCGCCAGCCAATTGCACACTGCGAACCCGCGGTCCTTGCGCAATGGATCGCTCGCGTAGTTTGCCGCGATCGCGTATTCCTCGCGAAGGCCCGTCGTGTAGATGAAATCCTCGAGAAACAGGATGTCTTGCTCCGGTTTCCTGATCGCCAGACCGGCTTCCGAAAACAGCACGCTGGCGTCATTCATCCCCTTCTCGCGATGGAACCGCGCGAGGTCGTAGAGGGGTTCGGTACGTTGCGGGCGCTGATTGAAGGCAGCAAGCGCCTGGCGAACGAAGCCTGCGTCGTCCCCGAGCTTTCTTAGGCAGCGCGCCTCCTGCAGCCGGGCGTTCCATGCTTCCTCGTCCCAGCCGCCCATCGCCGCGCGTTTGGCGTAGGCCACCGCCGCCTCGGCCGTGCGTCCGGCGTCGCGGTAGGACTGCGCCAGGTAAAACCAGTATCGGTGGTTCTCCGGGTCTTTTTCCAGCGCCTCCAGCAGGAGCTTGATGTCGCGCTCGAACTTGTCGACGCGGTTCGATCCGCTGGCATGGTCCTTGTACCAAACGCCCTGCAGTTCCTTCACGTCGCCGGGAACGTCGAGATATTCATGCGTCACGCCACGGTAGCGGGCGCCGGCATCGCGCCTGACGATGCGGGTGTTCCAATAGGCGAGGTCGGAACCGGAGCGCTGGAGCAGCCGATAGCCAGGACAGTCGAGCTGCGCTCGGAAGCCCGCGTCCTCGACGACCAACTCCATGTCGGCGTCGTCAAAAAGCAGATAATCAAAGGCGAGCGACGAAGCATATGCATGATCGAGCGCGGCGTTGCGGGCCTGCTCGAAATTTTCGAAGGGGAACTGATGCAACTCCCCGGGCAGGTCGCGATCGGCGAAGAAAGCCCTGATGTAATCCTGGGTCCCGTCGGTCGACCCGGTGTCGCCGATGACCCAGCAGTCGATGTGGTCGACAACCGCCCCCAGACAGCGCTGCAGGTTCGCCATCTCGTTCTTGACGATCATGTTCAGGCAAAGTCGCTTGCCCGTGGTCATCCGTGAAATTGCCATCTCTCGCTCTGACGTTGCGCGACGTTCAAGCAATGCCATTCTCTGCGTGCCGCGGATGAATTCGCGGAGCCGTCTCGAAGCTCCCGTTGTCTACTTGTCCCGCCACTGGAGCGGCTAAGGTCCTCAGACGATCTCCGCCCACTTCACCGCCATTTGCCAAGCGACGTCAAGATCGACGAAGCGGTGGTTGGCGTCGACCCCGTCGCGACGCCCCGACGGGGATGGCAGTGCTCAAGCTCGATCACGTTTCTGGGTTTGACGCAAATTCCGGGGTGCGGGTTAAGTTCTGGATTTCAAAAATATTTTCTAGAGTTTCGGTCTGTAATATTTCACGACCTAATACTTTAGAGGTAGGCCAGTTTAGTCGCTCCCATAGTTTACAGATCGCTAATTTTCAAATTTACTAATTTGCTGCTGTGAGGGGGGCCCACAGGTCGTGGGTAGCTGGCATTCTGCGGAAGTCGTAGGGGAGTCAAGCCAGAGGGTTTCGGGAGTAGCAAGGCCAAAGTCGCGGACGACTAAGGCACGTGCGTTGGTGAGCGCGCGGCCGTGTGAGCGTTTGTCTTTTTTGTTCGGGTCGAACGGGTTTTCCACTCCGGAGTTCTCTCGCGAGTTTTCGCCAAGAGATCGGCGTCAGCCGTGACGGGAGTGAATCGTGTATCACGTGATGTCACGTGCGTTTCCCAGGGAGTTTGAAGCCCGCCGCTTCGACAAACTTCAAGCATATCCGCAACTAAGCGCCGCTGGCCGTACCCATCTATGCGCCGGTGGGGAATTGGTTGCTGCAAGGTGCGACGGGCTGCTGCCGTGCCCCGCATCCAAACCAGATTTCAACAGAGCTATTCAAGCCGAGTGCCGTCGGCGAACGGCGCCGTCTGCGACTTGCTGCCGGCCGATCGGACCGGGAGTCGTCTGGAGCAAAGGCTGCAGCCCATCACGTCTTCGCGCGCGAGCTTTCGTGCGGCCTTGCGGCCAAGCCCGTCGGGTCGGGGGCAGCACTGCGGTGATTGAAAATCAAGTGTCAAGCAGGAGAAGCCGCGGCATCAGCCGCCGCTAATCGGGGAGTGCATGATGACCTACGCAACTTCGTCTACTGCAATGGACGTGACCGTTAGGGGCGTTTTGCCCATCGGCGACGCCACCGAGCATATAACCTATTTCATTCTGGATGCCGCCAAGAACGCGATCGTCGGCCAGGTCATTCTTCCCGCTGCCGTCAAGCGAAGCCACGCTGTCGCTATAACCGTCAAGGTTCCGAGCACCGCCGGCTCTCTCGCGATCGGCACATTTGACGATGGCGGGAATTTCCAAGCCTCCGGCTTCCTCCGTGTGGAGACTCCCCTCGTTGGCCGCCCAAGCGGCGCCATCGGGCCGTCCGGAAGATGACCGCGGCCAAGCGCCATTTCCGCGCCGCTCGCCGACTAAGCCGGTGGGCGGTTTCCCTTTTGAAATGAATTGGAAGCGAACAGGAGCCAGTCATGGCCCGTGCCTCTGAAATTCTCTTTGTGGATCCTTCGATCTCCGATCTCGAGACTGTTCTGAGCAACGTCCGGCCGGGGGTCGAGGCCATCCTGGTCGATGGCCGTCAAGCGCCGGCGGCGCAGATGGCTGCGGCGCTGAGAGGGCACGAAGAACTGCACGCGGTCCACATCATCGCGCACGGCGCACCTGGTCGGGTTGTTTTCGCTTCAGGAGAATGGTCGGTCGGGACGTTGAAGGGGGCGGCTGAGGAATTCGCCGCAATCGGCAGGGCGCTCGCTGCGGACGGGGAACTGCGGCTATGGAGCTGCGAGACGGCGCTGGGAAAGGCGGGCGATGCGTTCGTCGACGCTTTGGAAGCGGCCGTCGGCGTGGATGTCTGCGCGTCCAGTTCGCTTGTCGGTGCGGCAGTCCTGGGCGGTGCGTGGGAACTACCCGCACGTGCGGGCGCGTCGGCGCCCCTGCCGCCGCTGACCCCAGTTGGCGTAGCAAGTTACATCGGGCTCCTGGTGGCGGGTAATCTGACGCTTACCGGCACTGTAGCCGATGGCAACAGTAAAAGCATAAATACGTTTTATCTTATTGATACTACTGCCAATCCAGATACCATTGTTGGAAGTTTCGTTCTTCCTCAGTCGAACAATGGAGTGGCGTTCAATTTTGCAATAACTATTACAGTACCTGATACAACCCATACTTATCAAATTTACACCAGCGGCTTCGAGCTATACGGTACGCTAACGCCTGCCGCCGGTAATACTTACAATTTTGCGACCGACGCTGGTAACAATGGTGACAATGGCGATACATTCAATGGGGGCAGTCTCGCCGTCACGAGTCAAGTAGGCCCGACCGGCCCGGCTGGCGCGACCGGCCCCACGGGTGCGACCGGCGCCACGGGCGCGGGTGCAACGGGCGCGACCGGCGCCACCGGAGCAACAGGCGCCACGGGCGCAACCGGCGCGGGTGCAACAGGCGCGACGGGCGCCACCGGAGCAACGGGCGCCACGGGCGCAACCGGCGCGGGTGCGACGGGCGCCACGGGTGGAACGGGCGCCACCGGAGCAACTGGCGCGACCGGTGCTACAGGTGCGACTGGCGCTACGGGTGATACTGGAGCCACGGGCTCGACTGGCGCGACCGGAGCAACAGGCGCTACCGGCTCCACCGGCGATACAGGTGCAACCGGCGCCACAGGCGCGACTGGCGCCACCGGTGATACCGGCGCCACTGGCGCTACAGGCGGTACGGGTGCGACTGGCGCTACGGGCGCCACCGGCGATACCGGAGCAACCGGCGCCACAGGTGCGACCGGCGCCACCGGCGATACCGGAGCAACGGGCTCGACGGGCGCGACCGGAGCTACAGGCGCCACCGGCTCGACCGGCGCGACCGGAGCAACCGGTGCCACAGGTGCGACCGGAGCCACGGGTGCGACTGGCGCCACCGGCGATACCGGAGCAACGGGCGCAACCGGCTCGACCGGAGCAACCGGCGCCACAGGTGCGACCGGCGCCA
>NZ_RZSN01000020.1:0-1810 GCF_003997315.1 Mesorhizobium sp. M1A.F.Ca.IN.020.04.1.1 | reverse complement strand
ACCGGAGCAACCGGTGCCACAGGTGCGACCGGAGCCACGGGTGCGACTGGCGCCACCGGCGATACCGGAGCAACGGGCGCAACCGGCTCGACCGGAGCAACCGGCGCCACAGGTGCGACCGGCGCCACGGGCGATACCGGAGCAACGGGCGCAACCGGAGCAACCGGCGCCACAGGTGCGACCGGAGCCACGGGTGCGACTGGCGCCACCGGCGATACCGGAGCAACGGGCGCAACCGGCTCGACCGGAGCAACCGGCGCCACAGGCGCGACCGGCGCCACGGGCGATACCGGAGCAACCGGAGCAACCGGCTCGACCGGTGCGACCGGAGCAACCGGCGCCACAGGTGCGACCGGCGCCACCGGTGATACCGGAGCAACGGGCGCAACGGGCTCGACCGGTGCGACCGGAGCAACCGGCTCGACCGGCGCCACCGGCGATACCGGAGCAACGGGCGCCACCGGCTCGACTGGCGCGACCGGAGCAACCGGCGCCACAGGTGCCACCGGCGCCACGGGCGATACCGGAGCAACGGGTGCGACCGGAGCAACCGGCGCCACAGGTGCCACCGGCGCCACCGGCGATACCGGAGCAACCGGTGCGACCGGAGCAACCGGCGCCACAGGTGCGACTGGCGCCACCGGCGATACCGGGGCAACAGGTGCGACTGGCGCTACCGGCGATACCGGAGCAACGGGAGCAACCGGAGCAACCGGCGCCACAGGTGCGACCGGCGCCACCGGTGATACCGGAGCAACCGGCTCGACCGGTGCGACCGGAGCAACAGGTGCGACTGGCGCCACCGGTGATACCGGAGCAACCGGCTCGACCGGTGCAACAGGTGCGACCGGCGCTACGGGTGCAACGGGTGCGACCGGCTCGACAGGCGCAACCGGCGCGACTGGAGCTACTGGAGCTACCGGGGCGACTGGAGCAACCGGCGCCACAGGTGCGACCGGCGCTACGGGTGCAACGGGTGCGACCGGCTCGACTGGAGCAACGGGTGCGACAGGCGCAACCGGCGCTACGGGTGATACCGGAGCAACGGGCTCGACAGGTGCGACCGGAGCAACAGGTGCGACCGGCGCCACCGGCGATACCGGAGCAACGGGCTCGACGGGTGCGACCGGAGCAACCGGCGCCACAGGCGCGACCGGCGCTACCGGCGATACCGGAGCAACGGGCTCGACGGGTGCAACAGGTGCGACCGGCGCTACGGGTGCAACGGGTGCGACCGGCTCGACTGGAGCAACGGGTGATACCGGAGCAACGGGTTCGACCGGGGCCACTGGGGCGACTGGAGCAACCGGCGCCACTGGTGCTACGGGCGATACCGGCTCGACCGGCGCTACGGGTGCGACAGGAGCAACTGGCTCGACAGGTTCGACCGGAGCAACAGGTGCGACTGGAACTACCGGTGCCACTGGAGCAACGGGTGCGACTGGAGCTACCGGAGCTACCGGCTCGACGGGTGCGACCGGAGCCACCGGTGCGACTGGAGCAACGGGCTCGACTGGAGCGACCGGCGCTACGGGTGCCACGGGCTCGACCGGCGCAACCGGTGCGACCGGCGCGACTGGAGCAACGGGCTCGACCGGAGCAACCGGTGCGACCGGAGCCACGGGTGCGACTGGAGCAACTGGCGCGACTGGAGCAACGGGTGCGACAGGTGCGACCGGCGCTACGGGTGCCACCGGCTCGACTGGGGCGACCGGCGCTACCGGAGCTACAGGTGCGACCGGCGCCACGGGTGCCACTGGCGCTACCGGCTCAACTGGAGCAACTGGCGCGACCGGAGCGACCGGCGCTA
>NZ_RZSN01000210.1:0-8770 GCF_003997315.1 Mesorhizobium sp. M1A.F.Ca.IN.020.04.1.1 | reverse complement strand
CCCTGGCGCTCGATTACAAAGGCAGGGTGCGTTTTTCCTCCCTTGCCTCAAAACGCGCCGTGCAGGGCCGGGCGCTCAACGGAACCGCCAATGTCGACGTGCAGGTGCGCGGTCCTGTATCCGCGCCGGTGATCAGCGGCAAAGTCTCGACGTCGGGCGCCCGTCTGATCGACGCGCGCTCCGGGCTGGCGGTCAACGACATCGGGGCTGACGTCTCGATCGGCGGCGGCGTCGCCAGGATCAATCGCCTTACGGGCACGTTGTCGACGCGCGGCAGCCTTTCGGCGAGCGGCACCGTCGGCATCACGCCGGCGCAAGGTTTTCCGGCCGACCTGTCGATAAAACTCACCGACGCCCGCTACACCGACGGCAGGGTGGTGACCGCCAATCTCGGCGGCGACCTGACCATTAAAGGCCCGCTCGTGTCGGCGCCGGTGATCGCCGGCACCATCAATCTGGCGAGGACGGTCATCACCGTGCCGGACAAACTGCCCGGTTCGCTCTCGGAGTTGGATGTGAAGCATAAGAACCCGCCGCGCGCGGTGCGCGCGCAGGACAGGGCTCTGAACCCGCCGACATCCAGCAGCGGCGGCAGCAGCGGCAGCGGCCTTGTCCTCGACGTGACGGTCAACGCACCGAATCAGATCTTCATCCAGGGCAGGGGCGTCGACGCCGAGCTAGGCGGCTCGCTGAAGCTGACCGGCCCGGCATCCTCGCCGCAGGCCGTCGGAACCTTCACCTTGCAACGCGGCCGGCTGACGATCCTTGCCAAGCGGCTGACCTTCACCGAGGGCACAGTCGGGTTCCAGGGTTCGCTTGTGCCTTACCTCAACCTGACCGCGACCACGACGACCAGCAGCGCCACCGTCACCATCGTCGTTTCGGGCGAAGCGACCAACCCGAAGTTCAACTTCTCCTCCGCACCGGCGCTGCCTGAGGACGAGGTGCTGGCGCAACTGATCTTCGGCCGCTCGATGTCCAATCTCTCGCCGCTGCAGATCGCCCAGCTCGCCGACGCGGCCGCGCAATTGGCCGGCGCCGGCGGCACGACCTCGCTGCTCGACAATCTACGCAGCGCGATCGGCATCGACGATCTCGACGTGACGACCGACGAGAAGGGGGGCACCGCGGTTTCGGCCGGCAAGTATCTCAACGACCGTACCTATGTGACAATCCAGAAGGGCGACAAACCGGGCTCCGGCAAGGCGACGATCGATCTCAATGTCGGGAGGGGCGTGAAGCTGCGCGGCGAGGCCAACGACGCGGGCGAAGCCAAGGGCGGCGTCTTTTACGAACGCGAATATTGACGGTGTTGCCCGCCCCGGCGGGCTGAAGAGGACTTTTGGCGCGCGCACGAGGCCCTGTCCGCCGGCAATGTCTTGATTTGATTGCCCTGTTAATTTTTGGAAATGTGCTGTGGACTAACAAATTTGCGTCAAGGCTGTCGCTATCACGCCAACCGGCCCCATTCCAAAGTTGCACATTCCCCACCATGTTCCAATTCCAAACCGGCTTTTGACATCACGGTCTGGATGCGGAATGTTAAAAGGCAGAAAGCCAAACAATGGGAGTCAGTCATGGCAATCTACAAAAGTAACGGTGATCGCGTTCCGGACCACATCCTGGCGATGGCCGAAGCGGCCAAGTCGGGCACGGTGGACCGCCGTGAATTCCTGGCGTTGGCCAGCGTTTTCGGTGCATCGACGGCAATGGCTTACGGCATGCTCGGTCTCGCCGCGCCGACGCCGGCCAAGGCCGAGGAAGTGCAGGGCAAGAAGGGCGGCGTGCTGAAGGTCGCCATGTCGATCAAGGATCCCAAGGATCCACGCACCGCCGACTGGTCGGAGATTGCCAACGCCGAGCGCCAGGCGCTCGAGCCGCTGGTGAAGTACACGAAGGAGTACACCTTCGCGCCTTACCTGCTGGCAAGCTGGGACATCAACGACGACGCCACCGAATACACGCTGCATGTGCGGCCAGGCGTCGAATGGAATAACGGCGACAAGTTCACCGCCGACGACGTGATCTACAATTTCACCCGCTGGGCCGACAAGGCAGCGGAAGGCAACTCGATGCCTGGCCGCCTCGGCAGCCTGGTCGACGACGGCACCAAGAAGCTGCGCGAAGGCTCCGTGGTTAAGGTCGACGACATGACGGTCAAGCTCAAGCTGAGCAAGCCCGACATCGCCATCATCCCGAACATGTGCGATTATCCGGCACTGGTCGTGCACAAGACCTTCGATGAGAAGGGCGCCAACTTCAAGAATTGCCCGATCGGCACCGGCCCGTTCGAGCTTGTCTCCTACGATGTCGGCCAGAAGGTGGTCTACAAGCGCCGCGAGACCGGCAAGTGGTGGCAGGGCGAAGCTTTCCTCGATGGTGTCGAGTTCATCGATTACGGCACCGATCCGGCGGCGACGGTTTCGGCTTTCGAATCCGGCGAAGTCCAGACCAACCACGAAACGACCGCCGACTACATCAAGATCATCGCTGATGTCGGCGCGCCGGTTTCGGAGGTCGTCACGGCCGCCACCGTGGTGTCGCGCTTCAACATCACCCACAAGCCGTATGACAACCAGAAGGTTCGTCAGGCGATGTTGCTTGCGGTCGACAACGCCACGGTGCTGCAGCTCGGCTACGGCAATGCCGGCACCCCGGCTGAAAACCACCATGTCGCGCCGATCCATCCGGAATATGTCAAGCTGCCCGAGGTCAAGCGCGACATCGCCAAGGCCAAGCAGATGCTGACGGAAGCCGGCGTGATCGATTTCGAGCACGAACTGATCAGCAACGACGAAGACTATCACAAGAACACCACGGACGCGATCGCGGCCCAGCTGCGCGAAGCGGGCATAAAGGTGAAGCGCACCGTGCTGCCGAGCTCGACCTTCTGGAACGACTGGACGAAGTATCCGTTCTCGCAAACCAACTGGAACATGCGCCCGCTGGGCATCCAGGTCATCTCCATCGCCTATCGCTCCGGCGAAGCGTGGAACGAGACGGCTTACGCCAATCCCGACTTCGACAAGAAGGTCAACGAGGCGCTCGGCATCGCCGATGCGGAGAAGCGCAAGGTAGTGATGAAGGACATCGAGCAGACCCTGCAGGATTCCGGCATCATCATCCAGCCTTACTGGCGCAAGCTCTACATCAACATCAAGCCCGAGGTGAAGAACCACTCGATGCACCCGACCTATGAGCACGACTTCGGCAAGGTCTGGCTCGAACAGGCGTGATCCTTTTGCGATAAATATGAGGGGCGTCAGCCCCTCTTATTTGCAGCTTCGTCGCCGTTGCGTATTGTGCAACGGTGGCGGAGCCTCACAAGGTATCCGACACAGGGTTGAACCTATCTGACCCCAACCCGGCCGGCAGGGGAGCGCGCATGTTCTCATTCATTGCCAGACGCATCGGCACGATTCTGCTCACGATGCTATGCCTGACGCTGGTCGTCTTCTTTCTCGTCAATCTCGAGCCCAACTTGAAGAAGCTGGCGATCAGCCAGACCGAGATGCACACGTCGGCCGAACAGCTCGAAAGCTGGCTGGTCAATCACGGCTACCGGCAGAACTTCTTTGCGCGCTACGGCCAATGGCTGGGCGTCCTGCCCAAGCAGCCGATCACCGATCCTGCCACCGGTAAGGTGACGCAGCGCTTCTCCTTCTGCAACGATCCGGTCGAGCCGAAATTCTCCGGCGTGCTGCAGGGCGATTTCGGCTGTTCGACCAAGTTCAAGACGACGGTCGCGGCCAAGCTGTTTCCGGCACTCGGCGCCACCGGCATATTGATGTTCTGGGTGCTGGCGGTGATGGTGCCGATCTCGCTGCTCATCGGCATCCTTGCCGGCATGCGCGAAGGCTCGCGAACGGACCGGACCCTGTCGGTGGCCTCCATCGCCTCGACGGCGACGCCCGAATATGTGTCGGGCGTCATCTTCACCGTCATCTTCGCCTCGTGGTTGGGCTGGTTGAACGGCTCGGCGGCATCCGCCAGCCAGGGCATCACCTTCTACAATTTCACCCTGCCGGTGATCACTCTGGCGATCTACGGCACCGGCTATATCGCGCGCATGACACGGGCCTCGATGGTCGAGGTGATGACGCAGCAGTATATCCGCACGGCCCGCCTCAAGGGCCTCTCCTTCGGCAGTGTGGTGATCAAGCACGCGCTACGCAACGCGCTGATCGCGCCTTTCACCGTCATCATGCTGCAGTTCCCGTGGCTGCTCACCGGCGTCGTCATCGTCGAGGTGATGTTCCGCTACCAGGGTTTCGGCTACACGCTGGTCGAGGCCGCCGGCAACAACGACATCGACCTTCTGCTCGGCTGCTCGCTGGTCTCGGTATTCATCGTGCTGATCACCCAACTCATCTCGGATGTCGGCTACGCGTTTCTCAATCCGCGCATCAGAGTTCAATAGGGGGTAGGGCGGATGCAGATCGAATACATCGGTGCCTTCGATGTCGTGCTCGGCGTGCTTTGGCGCTTCTGGCCGGTATGGGTCGCGCTTGTCCTGGTGATGGGCGTTAGCTTTACCTACAAGAAGAAGCTCGGGCTCTACGGCCAGCTCTTTGACAGCGGCGTCGGCATTGCCGGCGTCGGCATCTGCCTGTTCTGGCTGTTCACGGCGATCTTCGCCTCGACCATCTCGCCTTTCGATCCGCTGGCGCAGGTGTCGATCATGAAGGATACGCTGCCCGGCGCGATCGAGCCGACATCGAAGCTCGTCTACTATTTCGGCGGCGACAAGCTCGCCCGCGACGTGTTCTCGCGCATGGTCTATGGCAGCCAGATCGTGCTGATCATCGCGCCTGCGGCGACCGGTTTTGCGCTGATGGTCGGCATCACGCTCGGCCTGCCGGCCGGTTACTACGGCGGCAAGATCGACACGGTGCTGTCCTTCCTCGCCAATCTGGTGCTGGCCTTCCCGGTGATCCTTTTGTTCTACCTGCTGGTGACGCCAGGCATCATGGACACGCCTATCCCGTACGCCCTGGCGGGGCTGTTCTTCCTGTTCCCGATCATCTTCTTTTGCGTGCTGTTCTGGACCCGCTACAAGAACCGGCCGGACCGGCTCTATATCCTGCTCGGCCTGACGCTCGTCATCGGGGGCTGGATCTATACGGGCCTCGTCTTCGACAAGGATCCGCTGAGGATCGTCCACATCGATCCCAACCAGCTCAACATTTTCGTGGCGGTGGTGTTCGCTTCCAGCCCCGGCGTGTTCCGCATCGTGCGCGGGCTGACCATGGATATCAAGACGCGCGACTACGTGGCGGCGGCGCAGACGCGCGGTGAATCGCCCTGGTACATCATGCTGTGGGAAATCCTGCCCAATGCACGCGGACCGCTGATCGTCGATGCCTGCCTGCGCATCGGCTATACGACGATCCTGCTCGGCACGCTCGGTTATTTCGGCCTGGGGCTGGCGCCGGAGAGTCCCGACTGGGGCACCGCGATCAAGGATGCCAGCCGGCTCTTGCGCTCCTTCATCCACCCGGCGCTGCCGCCGACGATCGCGCTGATGTCGTTCGTGCTGGGCCTGAACCTTTTGGCGGATTCGCTGCGCGAACAGTCGATGAAGGATTGATGGCGGGGCTTCGGGCCCCATCTTCCAGGAAGCAAGGATTGGAGCGACCCATGAACGAGGCAGTTCGAGATCCAGCCAAGACGACCAATGGGCCGATCATCGAGATCGAGAACCTCTCGATCTCGTTCTTCACCCGCAAGGGCGAGATCCCGGCGGTGATGGACTTTTCCTGCACGGTCATGCCCGGCGAGGCGATGGGCATCGTCGGCGAATCCGGCTGCGGCAAGTCGACCGTGTCGCTCGGCATCATGCGCGACCTCTCAAACATCGGAAAGATCGTCGGCGGCCGCATCAAGTTCCAGGGCAGGGACATGGGCGACATGTCCGACGAGGAGCTTCGGGCCATCCGCGGCAACAAGATCGCCATGATCTATCAGGAGCCGATGGCGAGCCTCAATCCGGCGATGAAGGTCGGCCAGCAATTGATGGAAGTGCCGCTGATCCACGACAAGGTCTCGAAGGAAGAGGCCCATAACCGTGCACTGGAGATGGTGCGCGCGGTCAAGCTGCCCGATCCGGAGCGCATGATGCGCTCCTATCCCCACCAGCTTTCGGGCGGCCAGCAGCAGCGCATCGTCATCGCCATGGCGCTGCTGTCGAAACCGGCGCTGCTGCTCCTCGACGAGCCGACGACGGCGCTCGACGTCACCGTCGAGGCCGGCATCGTCGAACTGGTCAAGGGACTGGGCCAGAAGTTCGGCACCTCGATGATCTTCGTGTCGCACAATCTCGGCCTCATTCTCGAGACCTGCGACAAGATCACGGTGATGTATTCCGGCGAGGCCGTCGAGACCGGCAAGATCGAGGACGTGTTCGACCGGATGCGCCACCCCTATACGCAAGGGCTGTTCCGCTCGATTCCGTTGCCTGGCGCCGACAAGAATTCGCGGCCGCTGATCTCCATTCCCGGCCAATTGCCGCTGCCGCATGAGCGGCCGAAGGGATGCAATTTCGGACCCCGCTGTCACCATTTCGTCGAGGGCGTCTGCAACGCCGCCGAAATTCCGATGGTTGCCGTCGAGGGGCATGAGGGCCATTTCTCGCGCTGCGTGCGTTTCAACGAGATCGACTGGGAAGCGCTGCCGCCCGGCGCCAAGAAGGTCAACGAAAAGGTCGAGCCCGGCGCGCCGGTGCTCAAGATCGACAATCTCAAGAAGTACTACAAGGTCGGCGGCAGCGAGGTGTTCGGCTCCAGCGAAGGCCGCGTCGTCAAGGCCAACGAGACGATTTCGTTCACCGCGCGCGAGTCCGAAACGGTCGCGATCGTCGGCGAGTCCGGCTGCGGGAAATCGACGCTCGCCAAGGTGCTTCTGGGGCTTGAGACCGCAAGCTCGGGCACCGTGACGCTGGGCAACAAGGAGATCCAGTCGACCGGCATCGAGAGCCGCAATGTCGAAACGGTATCGTCGATCCAGATGGTGTTCCAGAACCCGTTCGACACGCTAAACCCCAGCCATACGGTCGGCTCGCAGATCATCCGCACGCTGGAGAAGTTCAATGTCGGCAAGACCGTCGCCGAGCGGCGCAAGCGCATGCTGGAGCTGCTCGACCTGGTGAAGCTGCCGCGGGCCTTCGAGACCCGCAAGCCGCGCCAGCTCTCAGGCGGCCAGAAGCAGCGCATCGGCGTGGCCCGCGCCTTCGCTGGCGACGCCAAGGTGGTGGTGGCCGACGAGCCGGTCTCGGCGCTCGACGTCTCGGTGCAGGCGGCGGTGACCGAACTCTTGATGGACATTCAGCGCAAGAACAAGACGACCATGCTGTTCATCAGCCACGACCTGTCCGTGGTGCGCTACATCGCCGACCGCGTCGTCGTCATGTATCTCGGCTATATCGTCGAGCAGGGCACGACGGACCAGATCTTCTCGCCGCCCTACCATCCCTACACGGAAGCGCTGCTCTCGGCGATCCCGATCGCCGACACCAGCGTGGTCAAGAAGCACATCGTGCTCGAAGGCGATATCCCATCGGCGATGAACCCGCCGACCGGCTGCCCCTTCCAGACGCGCTGCGGCTACAAGAAGCTGGTGCCGGACAATCTGTGCGAGACGACGGTGCCGCCGGTGAAGAATCTCGGCAACGGCCATATGAGCCTGTGCTGGCTGTCGGACGATGTCTTGGCGAAGATGGAGCCGGTCATCAAGTTCGACAAGGAGCATGCGGCACATGAAGGCGTGCCGGACGACGCGCCGCACGGCACCGGGCCGGGCTTTGCCGGCACCCCGCCCAAGCGCCCGAGGGGCAAGAGGCCGAAGCCGAACTAAAACTTCGCCGGGTCCCGGCCTCAGTTCCCACATTGCCGCAACTGGGCGGCGTAGTCGCGGGCCATTTGGTCCGTGGCGCGCGCGTAGTTCTGCACGCCGGCATCGCCGCGATTGCCGCGTCTGTAGGCCGACCAGCCGAGATAGTAGGCGAGATAGAGACTGTAGGTGTCGTTGCGGGCGACGCCGAAGCTGTCGACAGTCTTGGAATGATACCAGCCGACGAAGTCGATGGCGTCGGCGAAACGGCTGCGGCGCGCCGCCCAGTTGCCGGTCTCCATCTGATATTGCGACCAGGTGCCGTCCAGCGCCTGCGAATAGCCCGCGGCGGTGGAGACATGTTTCCAGGGAATGAAGCCGAGCAGCTTGGCGCGCGGTGGCCGGGCGTTGCTCTTGAAGCCGGATTCCTTGCGCACCGTCGCCATCAGCACCGGAACGGGAATGCCGTATTTTTGTTCGGTGCGCTCGGCGGCGGACTGCCAGTTGTCGAACCAACCGTCATTCTGGTCGAAGACGGCGCAGACATTGTTGATGTGGCTGGGCGCCGTCGCGCAGGCCGAAAGCGCCAGCAGCACAGAGACAACGACAATTTTACTAAAACTCGAGCTAGGCATCGGAAGACGAATAGGGCGAAATCATAAAAGGAATCTTTCGAGCTTCCTTAACGCCGGCCGAGGCGCCTCGATTTGACTCTATCGATATTTCGACGTCGTTCGTCGCATTTGTCTTCATCAGAACGAAAAAATGCCGCCTTGGCTAAAATCACGCCGGCAAATGGCGAATTCCTGACAGCTCGCGCCTGACGTCGGCGCTCTGATAGACGCATGACCGAACCAAGACGAAAACGCGGCGCCGAACGGACCAGCAACCGCGGGCCCGCCCCCATTCCGCAGCTGCCGCCACGGCGTGTGGTCAACCCTTA
>NZ_RZSN01000209.1:0-8884 GCF_003997315.1 Mesorhizobium sp. M1A.F.Ca.IN.020.04.1.1 | reverse complement strand
GCCCACGGAGCGGCGGCGGGCCCCGCCGTGCTTGCGTCGGTCGCTGCCAGCGCCGCCGCGGCGATCGCTTCATCGCTTGGCGGGGGGACAGCGACGAGAGCATCCTGATGCCGGCCGATCAGGCCGGTGTCGATATCGCCCGCCGCGAAATCGGCGTCGGCGGCGAGTGCTGCAAGGAAGGCGGTGTTGACCGTCGAGCCGGCAACTTCGGTTCGGGCCAGCGCCTTGCGCAGCGCGCCAAGCGCGGTGGTTCTGTCCCTAGCGTGCACCACCAGCTTGGCGATCATCGGATCATAGAAGGGCGAGATCGCATCGCCGGACCGCACGCCGGTCTCGATGCGCATGGCGGCATCCTCCGGCGGCGTGTCGGGGAATTTGAGATGATAAAGCGTGCCCGTCGCCGGCAGGAATCCCTTGGCCGCGTCCTCGGCGTAGATGCGCGCCTCGAAAGCATGTCCGGCAAGGGCGATCTCGTTCTGCGCCTTCGGCAGTTTTTCGCCGGCGGCGACACGAAGCTGCCATTCGACCAGATCGACGCCGGTGACCATCTCGGTGACGGGATGCTCGACCTGCAGCCGTGTGTTCATCTCCATGAACCAGAAGCGGTCGGCTTTGAGGGCCTCGGAAGCATCGACGATGAATTCGATCGTGCCGGCGCCCGAATAGCTGATTGCCTTGGCGGCCTTCACCGCCGCTTCCGTCATCGCCTTGCGCAGCGCCGGCGTCATGCCGGGGGCGGGCGCCTCCTCGATCACCTTCTGGTGGCGGCGCTGCGCCGAGCAGTCGCGCTCGAAAAGATGCACGACATTGCCGAAATTGTCGCCGAACACCTGGACTTCGATGTGTCGCGGCTTGTCGACATATTTTTCGACCAGAACGCGGTCGTCGCCGAAGGCAGCCTTGGCCTCGCGCCGCGCTCCGGACAGCGCCTCGGAGAAGTCGTCCGGATGGTCGACGCGTCGCATGCCCTTGCCGCCGCCGCCGGCGCGCGCCTTGATCAGCACCGGGTAGCCGATCTCGCGCGCTTTTGTGGCAAGCAGCACAATCTCCTGCGCTTCGCCGTGATAGCCGGGCACCACCGGAACGCCGGCCTTTTCCATCAACCGCTTGGCGGCATCCTTCAGCCCCATGGCGCGGATCGAGGCGGCGGACGGGCCGATGAAGATGAGGCCCGCCGCCGTCACCTGGTCGACGAAGTCGGGGTTCTCCGACAGGAAGCCGTAGCCGGGGTGGATTGCCTCGGCGCCTGTGGCAAGCGCCGCGGCAATGATCCTGTCGCCGCGCAGATAGCTGTCACCGACCGGCGAGGGGCCGATATGCACCGCCTCGTCGGCCATCTCGACATGCAGCGCTCGCGCGTCGGCATCCGAATAGACGGCGACTGTTCGCACGCCGAGCTTGCGCGCGGTGCGGATGACGCGGCAAGCGATCTCGCCGCGATTGGCGATCAGGATCTTGCCGAACATGGAGCCTCCCGAGTTTGCGACGGGCAGCGCCAATTCGGCAGGCGCGGGCCTACTTCGATGCGGCGATCTCGCAGGCGCCGCCCGTAGTCACCTTGTAGTGCGCGCGCGTGGCCAGGCAGGATTTCATCGCCAGCTCTTCCGCAACCTTTTGGGACGGCGCATTCAGGTGTCCACCACAGATGATGTAAGACGACATGATCCGGGCATAAGGCGTGGTCGCGTAGGCTGAATGGCCGCTCGCCGCCAGATAGGCCTTGTATGCCCTGTTGCACGGATCCTTGGGATTGCGTGGGATGTAGGGTGGAAAGCGCTTGTCCCCCTCGCTTCCAGTCAGCGACCCGGCGACGACAGCGCCGCACGAGGCGCATATAAGCATTCCTGCAAGTATCGACGCGGATGCTTTCCGCAGATATTCTCGTATCATTTTTACCCCATCCCCATGAGACAACGCAGGATGAGCAATATCGAATATTTGCCGGCGTCGCTAGATGGTCACTCAAGAATCTCGATCTCGTGAACGGGTGGAACGTCTTTGTCATAAAGTTCAGGCTCCCCCAATCGCAGCAACGGCTGAGCTGTATAGTCTGGCAGTCAGATCGTCGAAGCAGCAGAAAGTGACGGTCTCGGGGATGGCGTTTTCGCCTAGAAAAACAGCAACCGTGCCGACGGCTACTTCGGTAGCCTGATCTTTCGGATAGCCGTAGATGCCGGTCGAGATCGCCGGAAATGCTATCGTTCGACAGTCCTTACCGGTGGCAATCTCCAGCGAGCGCCGATAGCAGGAGGCGAGCAACTCCGCCTCGCTCTCGCCCCCGCCGTGCCAGACCGGGCCGACAGTGTGAATGACATAGCGCGCCGGCAGCCGGTAGCCTTTCGTCAGTTTGGCATCCCCGGTCCTGCAGCCGTTCAGCGTGCGGCATTCGGCGACCAGCTCCGGCCCGGCGGCGCGGTGGATAGCGCCGTCGACACCACCGCCGCCGAGCAGCGAGGAATTGGCGGCATTGACGATGGCATCGACCTTAAGCCTGGTGATGTCGCCGGTATGCACGCGGATCCTATCGCTGACGCCGCTCATCGTCACATCCTGAACACGCCGAACTTCGTTTCCTCGACCCCGGTATTGAGCGCCGCCGAGAGGCTGAGCGCCAGCACCTCGCGCGTCCTGGCCGGATCGATGATGCCGTCGTCCCAAAGCCTTGCCGAAGAATAGAGCGGGTGACCCTCATGCTCGTATTTCATCAGGATCGGCTTCCTGAATTTCGCTTCCTCTTCGGCGCTCCACTCACCGCCCTTGCGCTCGATGCCCTCGCGCTTGACCATGGCGAGCACCGTCGCCGCCTGCTCGCCGCCCATCACCGAAATGCGCGCATTCGGCCACATCCACAGGAAGCGGGGCGAATAGGCGCGGCCGCACATGCCGTAATTGCCGGCGCCGAACGAACCGCCGATGATCACCGTAAGCTTCGGCACGCGTGCCGTGGCGACCGCCGTGACCAGCTTGGCGCCGTCCTTGGCGATGCCGCCGGCCTCATACTTTCGCCCGACCATGAAGCCGGTGATGTTCTGCAGGAAGATCAGCGGAATGCCGCGCTGGCAGCAGAGCTCGATGAAATGCGCGCCCTTCAGCGCGCTTTCCGAGAACAGCACCCCATTGTTGCCGAGGATGCCGACCGGCATGCCGTGCAGATGCGCAAAACCGGTGACCAAGGTGGTGCCGTAATTCTGCTTGAACTCGTCGAACTCGGAACCGTCGACCAGACGCGCGATCACCTCGCGAACGTCATAGGGCTGGCGCAAATCAGTCGGCACGATGCCGTAGAGTTCATGCGGATCGTGAAGCGGTGATACTGGTTTCTGTAAGTTCAGGCTTACGGCCTTGTTCCGATTCAGGTTCTTGACGATGCGTCGGCAAATGGCCAGCGCGTGCTCGTCATCCATGGCAAAGTGGTCGGCGACGCCGGAAAGCCTGGTGTGGACCTCGGCGCCGCCGAGCTCCTCGGCGCTGACGTCCTCGCCGGTGGCAGCCTTCACCAGCGGCGGGCCGCCAAGAAAAATGGTCGCCTGGTTGCGCACCATGATCGTTTCGTCCGACATCGCCGGCACATAGGCCCCGCCCGCCGTGCAGGAGCCCATGACGCAAGCGATCTGCGGGATGCCGGCTGCCGACATGTTGGCCTGGTTGTAGAAGATGCGGCCGAAATGCTCACGGTCGGGGAAGACCTCGTCCTGGTTGGGCAGGTTGGCGCCGCCGCTGTCGACCAGGTAGACGCAAGGCAGCTTGTTCTGCAGCGCGATCTCCTGCGCGCGCAGATGCTTCTTCACCGTCACCGGATAATAGGTGCCGCCTTTCACCGTCGCGTCGTTGACGACGACCATCACCTCCCGGCCTTCGACACGGCCGATGCCGGTGATGATGCCGGCCGACGGAATATCCTCGCCATACATCGACCATGCCGCGAACTGGCCGACCTCGAGAAAAGGCGAGCCGGTGTCGAGCAGTTGCGCCAATCTTTCGCGCGGCAGCAGCTTGCCGCGGCTTTGGTGGCGCTCGCGCGCCTCGTCCGAGCCGCCGCGCTCGATGCCCGCCGCCTTCTCGGCGATATCGTCGACCAGCGCCCGCATGCGCTCGGCATTGGCGCGGAAGCTTTCCGAGGAGGGGGAGATTTGGGTTTGGAGTGTGGCCACGTTATTCCTCACACCTCTTGATGCCGCAACGCAACCAGTGTAACAGCCCGCACCCGGATGCTGCGTGCGCAGCGCGGGATCTTTTGTACGAATGACACCTCAGGAGGCGACGATGAAAGGCATCGATATGCGTTTCACCAAATGTCTCCCCTCGGCCATGGCCTGACGCCGCCGAAGGGCGGCTTTCCACGTCCCGGATTCGAGCAAAAGGAACACGGCGCCTGCAAGCGCTGTGGGTGTCACTATGTATGTGCGGTTTGTAACGCCGCTGATCCATCCGAAGAGCCGGGTAGAGAGCGGCTTTTTCCATGCGTCCTGGTACTTGTACCGGAATGGCTGCCCGGACTGGATCCATGGCGAACTGGAGGATTAGTTCGACTGGTTCAATCGGCATTTGCCCATTCCTGGCCGGGTTGGGCGGCATTTCAAGCGCCGTGAGTCGATTTGGGGCGTCTGCTGGTTCCACCCGAACGCCAAGGAAGCCATCAGCCGTGCGCGCTATTGCGCCTGGCTGATCGAGGAGGGCGGCTTGCCTGTGCGCTCGATCACGTCCCGGCGCGAGCGTGAGGTTCTGTGGCGCGATGAGCATCAGATCGTCGCCAAGCCGACCGACGACCTGCCCAAGGCGTTCGGCCGAGGTGACGGAGGGAGACATCACACTCCCTCCGCCATGATCTCGCGGCCGATCAGCCAGCGGCGGATCTCGCTGGTGCCGGCGCCGATCTCGTAGAGCTTGGCGTCGCGCAGAAGCCGCCCGGTCGGATAATCGTTGATATAGCCGTTGCCGCCGAGCAGCTGGATGGCATCGAGCGCCATCTGCGTCGCCTTTTCGGCCGCGAAGAGCACGCAGCCGGCGGCGTCCTTGCGCGTGGTCTCGCCGCGGTCGCAGGCACCGGCCACGGCGTAGACATAGGCGCGCGCCGCGTTCATCGTCGAATACATGTCGGCAAGCTTGCCCTGCACCAGCTGAAAACTGCCGATCGGCTGGCCGAACTGCTTGCGCTCATGCACGTAAGGCACCGCCACGTCGAGGCAGGCCGCCATCAGCCCGATCGGCCCGCCGGAGAGCACGGCGCGCTCATAGTCGAGGCCCGACATCAGCACCTCGACGCCGCGCCCTTCCTCATGCAGCACATTCTCGAACGGCACCTCGACATTCTCGAAGACGAGCTCGCCGGTGTTCGAGCCGCGCATGCCGAGCTTGTCCAGTTTTTGGGCCACCGAAAACCCGGCAAAGGTTTTTTCGATGATGAAGGCGGTGATGCCGCGCGAATTGCGCTCCGGATCGGTCTTGGCATAGACCACCAAGGTCTCGGCATCGGGTCCGTTGGTGATCCACATTTTCGAACCGTTGAGCACATAGCGGTCGTTGCGCTTTTCGGCGCGCAGCCGCAGCGACACGACGTCCGAGCCTGATCCGGATTCCGACATTGCCAGCGCACCGACCTTTTCGCCCGAGCAGAGCGCAGGGAGGTATTTCTCCTTCTGTGCCGGCGTTGCCCAGCGGTTGATCTGGTTGACGCAGAGATTGGAATGCGCGCCGTAGGACAGGCCGACCGAGGCGGATGCGCGGGAAATCTCCTCCATCGCCACGACATGCGCGAGATAGCCCATACCGCTGCCGCCGAACTCGGGATCGGCGGTGATGCCGAGCAGGCCGAGCGCGCCGAGCTCCCCCCACAGATGTGCCGGGAATTCGTTGGAGCGGTCGATATCGGCCGCGATTGGCGCGATCCTGTCTTGTGCGAAGCGCCTTACGGTATCGCGCAACGCCTCGATGTCGGCATCAAGCCCGAAGTTCAGCGTATTGGTGTACATGGCGTTCCTCCCGGCGCATGACCCCGAAATCGACTTCGATAAGGATAATGCGCGAAATCAAAGTGCCGCGGCCTCCTTTGCGCGTCGGACGGGACGCGTTGCGCTGCCGGCGCCGATCTTCGCGCCGACGAGCCGCCTTGTCATCGAAAGATATGTCGTGGTGACTTCAGAGATCGACAGCCGCTCGCCCGGACGGAACCAGACGATGACGCCGGTCATCATCTGGATCAGCGCCATGGCGGTCAGGCCGACATCATCGATCTCGAAGATGCCGGCGTCGGCGCCGTCGCGCAGGATCGCGCGCAATTCCTTCTCATAGGCCGTGCGCATCTTGAGGATCTGCGTCAGTCGCTCATGCGAGAGGCTGCGCAATTCCATGTTGGAGACATGTGTGGCGCGGCGCCGCTCGATATGGAAGGCAATGTGGTTCTCGACATAGGCGGCGAGCCGCGCCGCCGGATCGGCCGCTGCCGGGCGCGCGTCATCCCAGGCCTTGAGCAGGCCTTCCATATGCTCGCGCATCAGCGTGAACAGCAGATCCTCCTTGGTGGGAAAATAGCGATAGAGCGCGGCGGCCTGCACGCCGACTTCGGTCGCCAGCTGGCGCATCGACATCGCCTCATAGCCGAGCCGCGCGATCAGCCCGACCGCCGCCTCGCGAACGGCCGCCTCGGTTTTTTCGCCATCTGAACCCGTGGTGCGTGCCATGTTTGCCTCTGCGAAGCAGATAATAAAACGAACGTTCAATTAATTCAAGCGGGCAAGCGAAGGTGTTCAGGCCGAAGGGCAATGGCCTGCAATCGGTCTGACGCAAGCCTCGGCTGGATCTGTAGAGCGGAGCGACTTAGTCGCCGCGGAAAGCGCGGCTCGCCTGATCGGTCAGGGGCTTAAGCAGATAGGAAAGCACCGTGCGGTCGCCGGTTCTCAGGAACACCTCCGCCGGCATTCCCGGCTTCAGTTCCAGCGATCCCGCCTGTTTGAGGCTGCTTTGCGTCAGCACGATGCGCACCGCGTAATAGGCGACCCCGGCTTTCTGGTCCTCGATGAGGTCGGGCGAGATACGGTCAACCTGGCCCTCGACTTCCGGCGTGATCTGCTGGCTGAAGGCCGAAAGGCGAAGCGTGGCGTTCTGTCCGATGCGCACCTGGTCGATGTCCTGCGGCGCGACGCGCGCCTCGACCACCAGCGCGTCGGCGCTCGGCACGATCTGCATGATCGCCTCGCCGGGCGCGATCACGCCGCCGATCGTGTGCACGGCCAGCTGATGCACCCGGCCCGATTGCGGGGCGCGGATATCGATCTGCTTCAGCGTTTGCTCGGCCGCGATCTGACGCTCGCGCAGTTCGCTCATCTTGCCGTCGATCTCCCTCAGTTCGCCCGCCACTTCGCTGCGCAGGTCCTGATCGATCTGGATGATCGCCAGTTCCATCTCGCTGATGCGCCCGCGCGTCTGCGCCGCGGCGGCGATCAACTGCCCGTTTTCGCCGTCGAGCCTTGCCTCGGCGCGTTCGCGATCGGCCAGACGCGAGATCGGCACCAGCTTCTTTTTCCAGAGGTCCCGCATGCCCTCGAGCTCGATCTTGGTGAGGGATATCTCCTGCTGCTTGCTCCTGAGCTGGGCCTCGATACCCGCGATCTCCTGACGGAACTGCACGATGCGCTCGCGTAGCTGTGAAATCTTGCCCTCGCGCGCCTGCCGCCGCAGCGCGAACAGCCTGTTCTCGCCGTCGATGAGATGACCGATCTGAGGGGCATGCGCGTTTCCCGACAGCTGCTCGGGATAGAGCACCGCCTGGGCGCCGTCGCGTTCGGCAATCAGCCGGGCGCGGCGGGCAGAGAGCTCGTCGAGACCGTTGTCGACGATGGCGAGATTGGCACGCGCCACCGTGTCGTCCAGCCGCACCAGGACGTCGCCCGCCTCGACCGTGCTGCCGTTCTGCACGTTGAGAGCGCCGACGACGCCGCCTTGCGGATGCTGGACGGACTTCACGTTCGAGCCGACGACCAGATGGCCGCCTGCGACCACGGCTCCGGCAAGACTGCTTGATGCCGCCCAAAGGCCGAGCCCGCCGACAAGCAGCGCCGCTGCGATCGCTCCCGCCCGGACGTTCCTGCGAATGGCCTGACGCAAGCGCTGCTGCTGGGGCGAAGCACCTTCGATCGGCTTCGAACCGCGGTCGAGCAGCGCGATCGCGCGCGCCCTGGCGGACAATGCGATGTCGCGCACCACGCGCAACGCATCGGCTTTGAAATAGGGAGTTGCCGACCTCATCTCAGCCCGCCGATCCGACCGCATGCAGCGGTTTCGTCACCGGCTGCAAAGCCTGCCGTGCGATCTCGCTCTTCAGCCCGAATGCCTGCTGTCTGCCGCCATTCAGCACCAGCAAGTGGTCGAGCGCGGCGAGGGCGCTGGGACGATGCGCGACCACGATGACGATGCCGCCGCGCGCTTTGATGCCTTCGATGGCACGCGTCAGCGCTTGGTCGCCCGCGGCATCGAGGTTGGAATTCGGCTCGTCGAGCACGACGAGGAACGGATTGCCGAACAGCGCGCGCCAGGCCTACACGCTGACGCTGTCCGGCGGAAAGTGCCGCGCCGCTCTCGCCGATCTCGGTTTGATAGCCTTCGGGCAGGCGGAGGATCATGTCGTGCACGCCGGCAGCCTGGGAGGCCTCGATGATCGCCTCCGGCATGGCGTTCTCGTCGAAGCGGCTGATGTTCTGGGCGACCGTACCGGCGAACAATTCGACATCCTGCGGCAGATAGCCGATATGGCGGCCAAGCGCCTGCGCCGGCCACTGCTCGATTGCAGCGCCGTCGAGACGGATCTTGCCGCGCATCGTGGGCCATACGCCGACGAGCGCGCGCACGAGCGAGGATTTTCCGGAGCCGCTCGGGCCGATCAGGCCCATGC
>NZ_RZSN01000208.1:0-8937 GCF_003997315.1 Mesorhizobium sp. M1A.F.Ca.IN.020.04.1.1 | reverse complement strand
ATTGGCATGCGGCAGCGTGCGTCCGGTGTTCTCGCCGCGCGCCACCGGCACCTCGACGACGCCGCGTGCGTAGCGCACCAGCCAGACATCGGCCGCCCCGCCGGGCGCTGTGCCGGCGCCGATGCTCACCTTGCCGTCGCCGAGCGAGAGCGCCGGACCCTTGGCGTGCGGGGTTGTCGAGATCAGCCGCTCGATCTCGCCGGGCGCCGCACCGACGGCGTCAGCGCTGCCGTTCACCACCACCTGCGGCGTGAACGGCCCGTCATGGCCGAGCGGCGGCTCGTAGGCGACCTGGCGCTGGGTGAATTCCTGCCGGCCGAAACTGTCCTTCCAGCCGAGATAGTCCCAGTAGGTGACGTTGAAGGACAGCGCCAGCACGCCCGGACGGTCCTTGATCTTGATCAGATTGGCATTGGCCGGCGGGCAGGACGAGCAGCCCTGGCTGGTGAACAGCTCGACCACGGTTAAGCGGCTCGGCGGAAGCGGCATCGAGCGTGGCGGCAAGCGCAGCAAATGCCGCGCCGGCAAGCAGGCCGATCCTTGTCTTCAATCCGGTCATGGGAAGCAGTCTCCGTAGCGGGGCGATGCTCCCATTTCGCCGCCGCGGAGGACTTCGTTACAGCTTCACCGGTTTGTGATTGAGAGGCGCCTTCCCCTTCTCCCCTTGTGGGAGAAGGTGGATCGGCGCGCAGCGCCGAGACGGATGAGGGGCGCTCCAGCGGAGTGAGACGCTCGCGAGCGCGTCTGCTAGATTCTTGTCTAGACTTAAGGCGCCGCCAAGCTGGAGCACCCCTCATCCGTCGCCTTCGGCGACACCTTCTCCCACAAGGGGAGAAGGGAGGGCGCTACTGCGTCAGCACCGTCTCGGACGGCCGCTGGTTGAATGCGCATTTGCCGGTCACGGTATAGAAGAAGTCGGCATTGGAAACCGGCGCCGGCACAGGGTTGCCGCCGTCTTCCCAGGCCTGGTAGCCGGTCTGGCCGCAGGGCACCGAGGTGAAGATGTCGACTTTCTGGCCGGTCGCGACCTCGGGCATATCGGTGGCGCTGGTGCCGATATAGAGCCGGTTCGAGGTGTTGGGATCGTTCGACTTCAGCACCTTCGGGTTGCCCGAGGGAACGTCCATTTGCAGATAGAGCTGGTCCATCTGGCTGACATCGATCACCGCGCCGGCGCCGTTGGCCGGATAGAAGGTATCGGCGCAGGTCGTGACGTACTTGTTGCTGCCGCTGGTCTGGGTGATCGCCCCGCTCGGCAGATTGTTGAAATTGTCGACCGTCGAGGTCGTGCAGACCTGTTTCTGCACCACGGTCTTCGTCGACCCGTTGATGGTGCTCACCGTGGTTGTGCCGTAGCCCTTCGGGTCGCCATAGCCGTTGTAGTTATAGCTGATCGTCATCAGCGGCTTGGCCTTGGTCTGGCCGAACTGGGTGCCGTAGAGCGTCATCGTCTTGTTCCAGTAGCCCGACACCTTCGTCACCTTGAAAGTGGACTGCACCAGCGCCGGCGCCTTGCGCACCGAGGAGCCGACGCCGACATCGACCGAATTGATCCTGGCGATCTGCATGAAACTGGTTGGCATCGGATAGGCCGCCGTGGCGCTGAACGTCGCCGTGCCGTCGGCGGCGACGTTGACGGCGGTGAGCGTCGCGTCGCCCAGCCCGCTATTGGCGACATAGGCCTGCTGCAGCAGCGTCTGGCGATCGGCCTTCGAGGTCGTGGTCGGCAGCGTGGTGATCGACAGGATCGCGGCATCCAGCGCCTGCTGCATGTTGCTCCTGGTCGTCACCGCCGAGGTGTAGTCGACGGAAAAGCCGACCGCGAGCTGCAGCGGGATCGCCAACAGCGCCATCATCGGCAGCATCGAGCCGCCTTGCGATCGAACGAAATCTCTTGCCGACGAGAACATGCCCCAACCCCATACACACCGGCAATGCACCTGCCTGCCACCAGAGGTGGAGATATGCCCAAAATGAGTGCATGAAAGTTTAAGTGGATTGAATTTTTGCGCGGAGGCGCCCTAACCTTCAAACGCTTGCGCTGCCCCTCACCTGCCTGCCGGCATCCTCTCCCGGTATGGTAACGGGGAGAGGGGCGCCCCCATCGACGATTTCGCCAATTTGGAACGCTGCAAGAAAGGTACCGAGGCGGCGGCCAGCCCCTTCTCCCCGTCACTTACGGGCAGAAGTGCCCGGCAGGGCGATGAGGGGCAGCGCCGGCTCTCCGGTCATTGGCCGTGTTCAGACATTGGCGAGCGTGTTTGCCTGCTCTGCTCCTATCTCCCCGGGCCCACCGCTTGCCCCTTAAACCCGCCCCTGCTAAAGCGCGCCGCATGACGGCGCCCCTCGACCACATCCGCAATTTCTCCATCGTCGCCCATATCGACCATGGCAAATCCACGCTTGCCGACCGGCTGATCCAGCTCACCGGCGCGCTGGAGGAGCGCGACATGAAGGAGCAGGTGCTGGACTCGATGGACATCGAGCGCGAGCGCGGCATCACCATCAAGGCCCAGACGGTTCGGCTGAACTACCGCGCCAAAAACGGCGAGGATTACGTGTTGAACCTCATCGACACCCCCGGCCATGTCGACTTCGCCTATGAAGTTTCGCGCTCTTTGGCCGCCTGCGAGGGCTCGCTGCTGGTGGTCGACGCCTCCCAGGGGGTCGAGGCGCAGACCTTGGCCAATGTCTATCAGGCGATCGACAACAACCACGAGATTGTCGTGGTGCTGAACAAGGTCGACCTGCCGGCGGCCGAGCCAGAGCGCATCCGCGAGCAGGTCGAGGAGGTGATCGGCCTCGACGCCTCCAACGCCGTGCTGATCTCGGCCAAGACCGGGCTGGGCGTGCCGGACGTGCTGGAGGCGATCGTCCACCAGCTGCCGCCGCCGCGCGAGGGCGACATCGCGGCACCCTTGAAGGCGATGCTGGTCGACAGCTGGTACGACGCCTATCTCGGCGTCATCGTGCTGGTCCGCGTCATCGACGGCGTGATGAAGAAGGGCCAGACCATCCGCATGATGGGCACGGGCGCAAAATATCTCGTCGAGCGCACCGGCGTCTTCAAGCCGGCCCGCGTCAATGTCGACGAGCTCGGCCCCGGCGAGTTCGGCTTCTTCACCGGCTCGATCAAGGAAGTGGCCGACACCCGCGTCGGCGACACCATCACCGAGGACCGCCGCCCGACGCAAAAGGCGCTGCCCGGCTTCAAGCCGGCGCAGCCGGTGGTGTTCTGCGGCCTGTTCCCTGTCGACGCCGCCGATTTCGAGGATCTGCGCGCCGCCGTCGGCAAGCTGCGCCTCAACGACGCCTCCTTCTCCTATGAAATGGAGACCTCGGCCGCGCTCGGCTTCGGCTTCCGCTGCGGCTTCCTCGGGCTCTTGCATCTGGAGATCATCCAGGAGCGGCTGGAGCGCGAGTTCAACCTCGACCTCATCGCCACAGCGCCGTCCGTCGTCTACCGCATGAACCTCATCGACGGCACGACGAAGGAACTGCACAACCCGGCCGACATGCCCGACGTGGTCAAGATCGCCTCGATCGAGGAGCCATGGATCCGCGCCACCATCCTCACGCCCGACGACTATCTCGGCGGGATTCTTAAGCTTTGCCAGGACAGGCGCGGCATCCAGGCCGATCTCTCCTATGTCGGCAAGCGCGCCATGCTGACCTACGATTTGCCGCTCAACGAGGTCGTGTTCGATTTCTACGACCGGCTGAAGTCGATCTCCAAGGGCTACGCCTCCTTCGACTATCACCTCACCAACTACCGCGAGGGCGACCTGGTGAAGATGTCGATCCTGGTCAATGACGAGCCGGTCGACGCTTTGTCCATGCTGGTGCACCGGTCGGCGGCGGAAAAGCGCGGCCGCGCCATGTGCGAGAAGCTGAAGGAGCTGATCCCGCAGCACCTGTTCAAGATCCCGATCCAGGCCGCGATCGGCGGCCGCATCATCGCCCGCGAGACCGTCTCGGCGCTCAGGAAGGACGTCACCGCCAAATGCTACGGCGGCGACGTGACCCGCAAGCGCAAGCTGCTCGACAAGCAGAAAGAGGGCAAGAAGCGGATGCGCCAGTTCGGCAAGGTGGATATCCCGCAGGAGGCGTTTATCCAGGCGCTGAAGATGGGGGATTGAATTTTATTTCCTCGAGTTTCCTCGCAGAACTAGTTAAAATGTCAGAATGATTCGAGAAACTGATCCCCCGCGCGTAGTCAGCCTGTTCAGCGGGATCGGTGGTTTCGAGAAGGGCCTGGAAAAGGCCGGCTATGCGACCGTATTGATGTGTGAGTCGGACCCGGTTGCTAGGGCCGTTCTCGAAGATCGATTTCCGAACATCAAGATCGCGCCTGACGTGAAGACGCTGGATTCGATTCCAGATTGCGACCTACTGACAGCTGGCTGGCCCTGCCAAGATATCAGCCTTGCAGGAGCGATGAAGGGGCTTGGGGGAGATCGTTCTGGTCTGATCACGGAAGTATTTCGCCTAATTGCTGCTGCTGATCGTAAGCCGGCGTACGTGCTGTTGGAAAACGTTGCGTTTGCACTCGATTTGCATAAAGGCGAGTCGGTCAGATACGTGACCCGTCGATTTGAGGAATTGGGGTATCGCTGGGCATATAGAATACTCGATACAAGGGCGTTTGGGCTCCCGCAGCGTCGACGTCGGCTGTTCGTACTTGCTGCCTTAAATGACAGTCCCGAGGAAATTCTGCTGGATGGTTTGGAATTGGAAGGTCAATCGCTATCCGCGGACCCTGCACTCGTGGGGTTCTACTGGACTGAAGGTAACCGTGGTCTCGGATGGTCGCCGGAAGCGATCCCTCCCTTAAAGGGTGGCTCTGGCCTAAGCATTCCTTCGCCGCCGGCGATATGGAACCGCGAAAGCTCGGAATTTCTGTCACCTGGTATCGAGGATGCCGAGCGCCTTCAGGGTTTTCCGATCAACTGGACTAAGGCTGCGGACCATTTTCTGAAAGGCTCAAGGCAAAGGTGGTTGCTGACGGGCAATGCCGTAAGCGTTCCTGTTGCCGAATGGATTGGTAAACGTATCCGCAGACAGATTTCGTCCCCTGAGGGAGAACGGCAGAACTCCAGCCAAGGCGACCGGCTACCCCGCGCGGCATACGGAGGCCCAAAGTCAGATATCGTAGGGTTGAGCCCTAAGGGCGAAGGTCCTTCTAATCCAACGTTGTCGCTATTGAGCGATTTTGGCCTTTGCACTCCGAAGCCAGTTTCGAAGCGGGCGATTGCAGGGTTCACTCGCCGGTTTGAAGTGGCTCCCCTTCGAAAGAATCAGCAATTCCTTGAAGATCTACGGTCCTATCTCCAACTGCACCAGGCTGCCTAACGTAGCCTTGGGTGTCTCTATAGGA
This sequence comes from Mesorhizobium sp. M1A.F.Ca.IN.020.04.1.1, assembly GCF_003997315.1. Lineage (NCBI taxonomy): Bacteria > Pseudomonadati > Pseudomonadota > Alphaproteobacteria > Hyphomicrobiales > Phyllobacteriaceae > Mesorhizobium > Mesorhizobium sp. M1A.F.Ca.IN.020.04.1.1. Next base: position 3,560 of record NZ_RZSN01000208.1, on the reverse strand, counting down.
CTCTAAAGCAGCAATGTAGGACAGCATAAACTTGCGGACTCGGTCCAACATAGCCAAAAGATCCTTTGCCAAGACCTTGTCCCCCGCTTCGGAGAAGGATTCGAGGCCGTGAGCCAAGGCGTTCCGCCGCTCTCTAACATTGTCCAGATCACTGCCGCCCAGCGTATGCGGCGGTGCCGACCAGCTGATTTCCAAGCCTTCTTTCAGCTTGATAGCAGTGGCTTGTCCAAAATTTCCACTAAATGGAAGGCGGTCCTTTTTTAACTCATCCCAGAAAAGTGGCCGAGTTGTTAAGGGAACAAACTCAACTAGCAAATTGCCGTGACTAGTACCACTTTGCATTTTATCCAGGAAATTAGATTGAACAAGATCTAACCGCCAGTACTCGGTCGCTTGATCAAACAAAATTCCCTCGGCCTCGATCTTTTCTCGAATCGATTTCATCACCGATCGCATCGTGCCTTCAAGAGCATTGTAAAGCATGACATAGGTGGTGGCGCGCACGGAAGCTATAAGCTGCTGCTTTTGATAATGGCTCCTGACGTTCGAACGCTGCCTCTTCTCAAGTTCTTTTACGAGCTTGAGGACAGTTTCGAGTTCGTCGAACTTGGCTTTTAAAGGTTCAATTTCGCTCATTGCTGCGCAAGGATTCTATCTCGTACGTATTCAATTCTCGACCTAAGTCTTGGGCCGCTGTTGCTCGCATCCGTCCGAATCAATTGGTAGAACTCAGGGTCGTCTAACCAATCGAAGTTGGCAGACTCTAAATTTGGAACTTGGCGGAGCGCTAGGCACACGCCTACGGCGATAGCCTCAAATCGCACCCTTGGGACTTGCTTGGTTTTGTCGGTGCGGAAGAATGCATTGCTGGCATTGCGGGCGATGAAATTCATGACGCTGTCAAACTCGGTTGACATGGCCGCGATATCGGCTTGGGAGAGTGTCTCATTGAGTTGCTTGAAGTGATTGTCGATAAAACGCCTTACGTCGTGGACAAAGTCTTTGTAAGAGATGGAATAAACAAAAAACCTAGCGACTAGCTCCTGCCGCTCGCTTTCCGGGTTGCGGTTGCCTCGCGATCCGGTGCCTGGAGCCAGTTCTTTGAATACATCTCGATTTGCACATTCCACGACCAAGTCGAGAAAGGGCCCTTGATAAGCGCCTTTTCTTATCTCTGCCTCAGTAAGCTGTTTTGATGAGGTATTTATGCGCCTAAACAACTCAACACGGGAGCTTTCGTCGGTACCCTCTTCAAGAACAAAAGACCTGATTGGATTATTTAGAAAGCGCTTCTTTGTTGGCGCTGGCAACTTACTAAACTTAAGCCCGTTAAGGGAATCGAGCTTTTCAAGGTTTGTCAGCTTAAACTTATCATTTCGAAACTCGACAATTGTTCTAATGCGTTGCGACCCATCTACAACCTCTAGGCGCCCTCCTACTTCGTAGAAGAAAATTGGAGGGATAGGAATCCTTAGGAGAAGGCTTTCGATAAAGTACGACTTTTGGTCGGCGTTCCACTGAAGGCTCCTCTGATAGTTTGGTATGTATATATCTCCTTCGTCAACATTCTTTTCTTCTTCTTTATACTTCCTTATGAGGGTTTCTACCGGAAAGTCCGTTACTAGGTAACGCACCTCATTGCGAGCTGTCTCGACAGCGTCTTGAATTGCTGATTCGGATAGATCTTGATTTGCCATTCTAGCCACTATGTGAATTTGGGTGCCCATATACGTATAGGATGCGAACTAATCGAGAAAGAGTGTTCGACGGATGAAGGAGCAGGTCTCGTCGGCGCGGAGCCAATTGATGTCTCGCGTTAAGTCTCGCGACACGCGACCAGAAATGATCATACGGCGCCTAGTGCACTCCTTGGGCTACAGGTTTCGGTTGCACCGCCGAACGCTACCGGGATCCCCGGATTTGGTGTTCCCTGGTCGGCGACGGGTTTTATTCGTGCATGGGTGTTTCTGGCATCGGCATCCAGGTTGTGTGCGAACCACAACACCCAAAACCAGAGCACAATTTTGGGAAGCGAAATTTCGAGAGAACGTGGCGCGAGACTCGCGCAACGAAACCGCATTGCAAGAAGCGGGGTGGGAAGTTCTAGTCGTCTGGGAGTGCGAAACGCAGCATCTGCCTGCGTTGCAGCAGCGACTGGATGCATTCCTCAGGGCAGGTCCTCAAAACGCAAGTTGATGCATTTCTGAAACGTCGATTTCGTACTATCCTCTCCCCCGCTCGGGGAGACATCGCATGCGCTCCACCTCGGACACCATCGCCGCGATCGGCCTCGCCGTCGGGGGCGCGTTGGGCATGGCGGGCACCTTCGTTGCCAGCGATCCGCTGCGCGAGACGCTGTGGACCATCGATGGCGTGGGGGTCGTCGTCGCGGCGGCGCTGCTCACCATGAAATACCAGCGGCTCGCCAATGATCTCGTCGCGGCCGGCTTCCTCACCTACCTCGCCGGCGAAAGCCTGCTTCTGGCCGGCAATGCGGCGGGCCTTGAGGCGAGCGTGCCTTCCTATGTCGGCGGCATTTGCCTCTGGGCGGCGGGGCTGGTCATGGTCAGCGCGCCAAAAACCTTCGCGCTGTGGATGCGGCTCACCGCTTTCGTCGCGGCCGTGCTCTTCGTCGTCTCGGCGGCGATGATCCTGTGGGGCGCGCCGCTTTTGCCCACATCGGCGCCTTTGCCCGCCGCCGGCTATCCGTTCCTGGTCCTCACCTTCATCGGCTGGATCTGGACGCTGCTGAAACCGGAACGGTGAGCGGCCGAAAAATGGCCGCGCCGCTTGAAATCCGCAACAGCGCCTCCGGCAAGATCCTGCCGGCGGTGGGACCGTTCCTGATCGGCGGTATCTTTGGCTTCGGGGCGCTGCAGGGCGTCGCCTCGGGGACCTCCGGCGGCCATGTGCTGTGGATCGCGCTGCTCGGCGTCGCCTTCCTGGCGCTCGGCGTCTTCATTTCGCGCGGCGCCTTCGACAATTCGGTCAAGGTCACCCTCGATCAGCGCGGCTTCCGCGATGCTCGCGCCGGCGATGTGCTGGTGCCGTGGCAGAAGGTGAAGAGCGTGCGCCTCGCCTCCGGCGGCAAGGGTGCGGCGATGCTCAATTTCGAGCTCACCGAGGAGCCGCCCGACGCGATCAAATACGCCGCCGCCAATGCCTTCGGCCTGATGCCCTTCGGCAAGACCACCGTGCACATGGAGATCTCCTCGCTCGACATCCACGACCAGGACTTGATCGAGGCGGTGAAGACATTCGCGCCGCATGTGGTGGTGAGGCGCTGATCTCCCCCCTTGAGGGGGAGATGTCGCCAAAGGCGACAGAGGGGGTCGCCGCGCGTGGAGCGCCGACGCCGTGCGGCACGAGATGAAGTCGGCGTTCTACGCGCAAGGACCCCCTCTGACCGCTTCGCGGCCATCTCCCCCTCGAGGGGCAGGGGAATCGCAGATAAGTTGATTGGCTATTGCCAAGCCGCAAAAGAAGGATTCTTGAGAGGCTTTCTCGTAGCAGAGGAGGCCCGAGTGCGGCTTGTTTTGTCGATCCTGCAAGCAGTTCGC
>NZ_RZSN01000207.1:0-9031 GCF_003997315.1 Mesorhizobium sp. M1A.F.Ca.IN.020.04.1.1 | reverse complement strand
AGCCAAGGCCGCGATCGGTCGGCGAAGCCGTGTCGCGCGTGGTGCGGGCCCGCGCCGTCAATCCGCGCTTCATTGCCGGGCAGATGCGCCACGGCCCCCGCGGCGCCTCGGAATTCGCCGAGACGGTCGACCGCCTGGTCGGCTTCGCCGAGACCACGCATGCCATATCGGGCGCGCTGATCGAGGCGGTGCACGACGCCTATATCGGTGATGCGGAAGTCCGAGCCTTCTTGCTGCGCGAAAATCCCGCCGCCGCGAAGGTCATCGCTGAGCGATTCCTGGCTGCGCGACGGCGCGGTCTCTGGCATCCGCTCAGGAATTCCATCGACGACGATCTCACGGCCTTGATCGCCGAGGCGCAGGCAAGCGAGGTGGCGGCATGAACGCCTTCTCGCGTCGTGGCGCCTGCCCCGCGTTGAGCGCGCCGATGCAGACCGGCGATGGCCTGCTGGTGCGGCTCAATCCGGTTCCTGGAGGGCTTGCACCCAAGTCGCTGATCGGTCTTTGCGAATCCGCCTTGCGCCACGGCAACGGCATCATGGAAGTGACCGCTCGCGGTAGCCTGCAGATCCGGGGCCTGACCGCAGACAGCGCTTGGCCGCTGGCGGCGGAAGTGGATGCGCTGGGCATCGCGGTGCGGACGGGCGTGCCGGTGGAGACCGGGCCGCTCGCGGGTATCGACCCGCAGGAGATTGCAGATTCGCGCCCCGTGGCCGATCGGATCAGGCTGGCTATTGAAGAGGCGGGGCTGACGCCACGGTTGGGGCCGAAGGTGTCCGTGGTCGTCGACGGCGGCGGGCAGTTGGCTGTGGATGCGCTGACGGCTGACGTGCGGCTGAAGGCGGTGCGGACTGTGGCCGGCGTCCAGTGGAGCGTGTCGGTTGCCGGTGACAGCCAAAGCGCGAAGTCACTCGCCACTGTTGACGAGGATACGGCGCGCAACATCGCGGTGGCTGCACTAAGGATGGTGGCCGAAAAAGGCCGCGAGGCGCACACGCGGGATTTGTCGGACCGGCAGTTGGCTTCGCTCGCAGGCTGGCATTCCTTCGCGCCCCCCTCTGTCCTGCCGGACATGTCCGGCAGGACAGAGGGGGGCGCCGTAGGGCGTCAGCATTCGCCCATCGGCCTCTTCGACCTGAGCAGCAGCCACGCCCTCGGCATCGGCCTGCCCTTCGGAAGTATGCCGGCGCAGAACCTCATCGACCTCGCCGCCAGGGCCTCCGATCTGGGCTCGGCCGAAATCCGCATGGCCCCAGGCCGCACCCTACTTTTCCTCAACCTCTCCCCATTCGCCAGCGCCTCTCTCCAAGCCTCCGCGTCCGCCCTCGGCTTCATCACCGCCCCCACCGATCCGCGCACCCGCATTGCCGCCTGCCCCGGAGCGCCCGCCTGCGCCTCCGGCCGCATCGCCACCCGCGCCATCGCCGAAGAAATCGCAACGGAAAGCCCCGATCTCTTCGATGCCTCCCTCACCCTCCACATTTCCGGCTGCGCCAAAGGCTGCGCCCATCCCGGCCCAGCGGGGCTCACCCTGGTCGGCGACGAAAACGGAGCCGGACTTGTCGTGGACGGGACGGCAAAGACCCTTCCTGCCGGATACAGGCCGGGCTATGACGCCGCGCGCGGGGTCGCCGGCATTGCGGCGGCGATCCGAAACGCACGGCATCCCGGCGAGACTGCCGCCGCTTGCCTCACAAGGCTCGGCGCGACTGAGATCGCCGAACTCTATCGACGGAACTGAAGAATGGCCGCCTACGACTATATCCATGACGGGATGGCGATCTACGAGCGCTCTTTCGCCATCATCCGCGCCGAGGCGGACTTGTCGCGCTTTTCCGAGACAGAGGCCGATGTCGCGATCCGCATGATCCACGCCTGCGGCCAGGTCGAGGCAGCCAGCCAGTTCGTGTTCTCCAGCGGTTTCGTTGAAGCGGCCCGTGCCGCCCTTGCCGCCGGGGCGCCGATCTTCTGCGATGCCGAGATGGTCGCCCACGGCATCACCCGTGCCCGCCTGCCGGCCGGAAACGAGGTGATCTGCACGCTGCGCGACCCGCGCACCGTCGATATCGCCAAGGAAATCGGCAACACGCGCTCGGCCGCCGCTATCGACCTTTGGAGCGAGCGCATGGCAGGTTCGGTGGTCGCCATCGGCAACGCACCGACCGCGCTGTTCTATCTGCTCGAAAAACTGCGCGACGGCGCGCCGAAGCCGGCCGCAATCATCGGCATGCCGGTTGGTTTCGTCGGTGCTGCCGAATCCAAGGATGCACTGGCGGAAAACTCCTACGGTGTGCCTTTCGCCATCGTGCGCGGCAGGCTGGGCGGCAGCGCCATGACGGCCGCAGCACTCAACGCATTGGCGAGGCCAGGCCTGTGAACGCTTTCCCCAAAGGCCGGCTCGTCGGCGTCGGCACCGGTCCCGGCGATCCGGAGCTGTTGACGCTGAAGGCGGCGCGCGCGCTGGCCGAGGCTGACGTTGTCGCCTATTTCGCCAAGCGCGGCAACAACAGCAACGCGCGCGCCATCGTCGAGGCGCGCTTTCGCCCGGATATGGTCGAGCTGCCGCTGCTCTATCCGGTGACGACCGAGATCGACAAGGATCACGACGACTATCGCTCGCAGATCACCGATTTCTATGAGCAGTCCGCCGAACAGGTCGCCGGGCATCTCGGCGCCGGCAAGATGGTGGCCGTGCTGTCGGAGGGCGATCCGCTTTTCTACGGCTCCTATATGCATCTGCACGTGCGCCTCTCGCACCGATTCCCGACAGAAGTCATTCCCGGTATCACCGCCATGTCCGGCTGTTGGTCGGCGACCGGCCTGCCGATCGTCCAGGGCGACGATGTGCTGACCGTGCTTCCCGGCACGATGAGCGAGTTCGAGCTGACGCGACGGCTGGCCGATACCGATGCCGCCGTCATCATGAAGGTCGGCCGCAATCTGCCGAAGATCCGCCGCGCGCTGGAAGCGACCGGCAAGCTGGCGAAGGCCGTCTATGTCGAGCGCGGCACCATGCCGGGCAGCGTCTCGATGCGGCTCGCGGAAAAGCAAGACGACAAGGCGCCCTATTTCGCCATCGTGCTGGTTGCCGGCTGGTCGGCGCGTCCCGGAGCTCCCGGAGCAAAGCCATGAGCGGCCGCCTCACCGTGATCGGCCTCGGTCCCGGCAATGCCGATCAGGTCACGCCGGAGGCGATCCGCGCCGTGACGGAGGCTTCCTTCTTCTATGGCTACAAGCCCTATCTCGACCGGCTCGAGCTGCGACAGGATCAGACCCGCATAGCCTCCGACAATCGCGAAGAGCTAACCCGCTCGAACGAGGCGCTGGCCAAGGCAGCCGAAGGTCACAGCGTCGCTGTCGTATCCGGCGGCGATCCCGGCGTATTCGCCATGGCGGCCGCCGTCTGCGAGGCGATCGAAGCCGGCCCGCCAGAATGGAGGTCAATCGAGCTCGCGGTCGTCCCCGGCGTCACCGCCATGCTCGCGGTCGCCGCCCGCATCGGCGCGCCGCTCGGCCATGATTTCTGCGCCATCTCGCTCTCCGACAATCTAAAACCCTGGGAGCTGATCGAGCTGCGTCTGCTGGCGGCGGCCGGGGCCGGCTTCGTCATTGCGCTCTACAATCCGATCAGCAAGGCGCGCCCCTGGCAGCTCGGCCGCGCCTTCGAATGCCTGAAGGCCATTCTGCCGGGCACCACCCCCGTGATCTTCGGCCGCGCCGCCGGCCGGCCCGAAGAGCGCATCGAGGTGTTCCTGCTCGCCGACGCCGATGCCGCAAAGGCCGACATGTCGACCTGCGTCATCATCGGCTCGCCCGAGACCCGCATCATCAAGCGCGGCGACAAGCCCGCGCTGGTCTACACGCCGCGTTCGGCAACTGGGTCGAGAAAATGATCGACCATCGCAGCCAGCTGATCGACGGTCTCGGCCGACGCAACGTCAGGCAGCGGCGGCCTGCGCACCATGATCAACTCGATGCCGAGCGCGCGCGCCGCGGCGATCTTGCCGTAGGTCGCCTCGCCGCCGCTGTTCTTCGAAACGACGGTATCGATGGCGTATTTTTCAAGCAGCGCGCGCTCGTCCGCTTCGGGGAACGGCCCGCGCGCCAGAAGGTAAACTGCGTCAGGCACAGCCAGCTTTGGCTCGATCGGGTCGACGCTGCGAATGAGATAGCGATGCTGCGGAGCGGCCTCGAACGCGCCGGCTTCCTGCCGGCCGATCGCCAGCAAGACTCGTCGCGGCGCCGTGCCAAGCGCCTTGGCCGCTTCAGCGACGCTCTCCACGAAAGTCCAGCGATCACCCGCGACAGGCTCCCAGCCGGCACGCCGCAGCGCAACCATCGGCACGCGGGTTTGCCTGGCCGCCTCAGCGGCATTGGCCGACATACGGGCCGCGTAAGGATGCGTGGCGTCGACCACCAGATCGACCTGTTCCCGATGGAGGTAGGCGGCCAATCCCTGCATGCCGCCAAAGCCGCCGCTACGCATGGGCACGCCTTGCGCCATGGGGCTTTCGGTGCGGCCGGCGAGCGACAGCGTGATCGAGAAATCCTTCCGGCGAGCCAGCTTGCCCGCCAGCTGCCGGGCCTCCGTGGTTCCGCCGAGAATCAGAATACGGTGGGTCATCATGCCTGCTGAGGGTTCGCGCGCTGCCAAGCCGGTCGCAAGATGGCTGACCATCGTCGGCATCGGCGAGGACGGTGTAGCGGGTCTGGGCGACGAGGCCAAGCGCAGGATCGCCGAGGCCGAAGTCATCTTTGGCGGCAAGCGGCACCTCGCGCTCGTCTCAGACTTGGCCAAGGGCAAGGCGCGACCGTGGCCGACGCCGTTCGATGCCGAGATGCATGATGTGCTGGCGCTCGAAGGCAGAAGCGTCTGCGTGCTGGCTTCCGGCGACCCGTTCTTCCACGGCGTCGGCGTCACGCTCGCGCGCAAAGTGAAACCGGATGAGATGCTCGTCCTGCCGGCGCCGTCATCGCTGTCGCTAGCCGCCTCCCGTCTCGGCTGGGCGCTGCAGGATGTCGAAACCATCTCGTTGCATGGCCACTCGATCGACCTCCTCCGCCCCCTGCTCCACCCCGGCGCACGTATCCTTGCGCTCACATCCGACAGCGACGCGCCGGTCGCCATCGCCGCGCTGCTCGACGAACTCGGCTTCGGTCCGTCGCGGTTGACGGTTCTCGAAGCGCTTGGCGGCCAGGGCGAAACGCGCCACGCTGCCCGCGCCGACGCCTTCGATCTCAAAAACATCAATCCGCTCAACGTGCTGGCGCTCGAAATAGAATCGACTCCGGATGCGCGCATCCTGCCTTTGACCGTCGGCCTTGCCGATCATCTGTTCGAGCATGACGGCCAGATCACCAAGCGCGAGATCCGCGCCATGACGCTGTCGGCGCTGGCGCCGCGGCGCGGTGAACTGCTCTGGGACATCGGTGCCGGCTCCGGCTCGATCGGCATCGAATGGATGCGGGCTCACCCTTCGATGCGGGCGATTGCCATCGAAGCCGACAGCGAGCGCGCCGCCCGCATCCATCGCAACGCCGCGCATTGCGGCGTGCCCGGTCTCGTCGTCATCGAAGGCTCGGCGCCGAAAGCGCTGGCAACACTGGCGACACCAGACGCCATCTTCATCGGCGGCGGCGGCAGCGATGCCGGCGTGCTGCAGACAGCGATCAAGTCGCTGCGCGCCGGCGGCCGGTTGGTCGCCAATGCTGTGACGCTGGAAATGGAGGCGCTGCTGCTTGACCAGCATACCAGGCGCGGCGGCGACCTTCTGCGCATCGCCCTCTCGCGTGCGGCGCCGGTCGGATCCATGCAGGCCTGGCGTCCGGCCATGCCGGTCATGCAATGGAGCTGGGTAAAGCCATGATGGTCGCGGGTATCGGCTGCCGGAAGGGTGTGATGGCGCGCGACGTGCGCGCCGCGATCGAGACCGCGCTCGAAGCGCATGGGTTGCCAAAGACCGCGCTTTCAGCGCTGGCAACGGGCGAAATGAAACGCGACGAGCAAGCGATCTTTCTTGCCGGTCGCGACCTCGACCTGCCCGTGCTCGTCGTCTCCGACGACGCCTTGCAAACCGTCTCATCCGGCACGATCAGCCAATCCGAATGGTCGCAGGCTCACGCCGGCACGCCGTCGGTTTCGGAAGCGTCGGCCCTGGCCGCGGCCGGCAAAGAGGCGAAACTGCTTGGACCACGTACTGTTCTTGGTCCTGTTACCTGCGCCATCGCCCTTGGTGGAGGCCCAAAATGACCGTCCATTTCATCGGCGCCGGCCCTGGTGCTGCCGACCTCATCACCTTGCGCGGCAGCCGCCTGCTGGCCTCCTGTCCGATCTGCCTCTATGCCGGCTCGATCGTCGCGCCGGAACTGCTCGAACACTGCGCGCCCGGCACAAAACTGATCGACACCGCGCCGATGTCGCTCGACGAGATCGAGGCCGAATATCTTGCCGCCCACGAAGCCGGCCAGGACGTCGCGCGCCTGCATTCCGGCGACCTTTCGGTGTGGAGCGCAGTGGCCGAGCAGATCCGGCGGCTCGAGAAGCGCGATATCCCCTACACGCTGACGCCGGGCGTGCCTTCCTTCGCGGCGGCGGCGGCGGCGTTACGGCGCGAGCTTACCATTCCCGAGCTCGGGCAGAGCCTCGTGCTGACCCGCGTCTCCGGCCGCGCCTCGAAAATGCCGCCCGGCGAGACGCTTGCCGGCTTCGGCCGCACCGGTGCAACTCTAGCCATCCATCTCGCCATCCATGCCATCGCCCGCATCGTTGCCGAACTCACGCCGCTCTACGGCGCAGAATGCCCAGTGGCGGTCGTCTTCCGCGCTTCCTGGTCGGACGAGCGCATTCTGACCGGCACGCTGGGCACGATCGAGGCGCAGCTTGCGCAAAATCCGATGGAGCGCACGGCGATCATCTTCGTCGGCAGCGCATTGGCCGCGCAGGATTTCGGCGAGAGCTCACTTTACGACGCCCACTACCAGCGGCGTTTTCGCGGACGGGACGGATTGTGAACGCCAGCACCAACAGAAACGGACGGGCAACGGTGGAGCAGGCGCTGGCGCGGCTGAACTTCAAGCCGCGCGCGCTGGAGCCCGGCCATGTCTGGCTGGCCGGCGCCGGCCCCGGCGATCCCGGCTGCCTGACGCTCGAAGTGCTGGCGGCACTCGGGCAGTGCGATGCGCTGGTCTATGACGCGCTGGTCTCGCCCGATGTCGTCGCGGTTGCTGCAGGCGCGGAGCTCTTCTACGCCGGTAAACGCGGCGGCCAGCCCTCGATGAAGCAGGACGACATCAACGCCCTGCTCGTGCGGCTGGCGCGCCAGGGCTGCCGCGTCGTGCGGCTCAAGGGCGGCGATCCCTATATTTTCGGCCGCGGCGGCGAAGAGGCGTTGTCGCTGGCACGGGAAAACATACCATTTCGGGTGCTCTCCGGCCTCACCTCCGGTCTCAGCGCATTGGCCGCCACCGCCATCCCTGCCACCATGCGCGGCATCAACAAGGCGGTCATCCTTGCCACGGGCCATGCCGCCGGCACCGATGACGACATCGACTGGGCCGCAATCGCGCGCACCGGCCAGCCGGTCGTCATCTATATGGGCATGGCCAATCTGCCGGTGATAGCGGCAAAGCTGCTCAGCGGTGGCCTCGCGCCGTCGACGCCTGCCGCCGTGATCGTCGCAGCGACCACGCCGCAGGAGCGCATCGTTGTCGCCACGCTCGCCACAATCGCCGAGGAGGCCGCTGCCGCCGGGCTCGCCTCCCCGGCGCTGATCGTCGTCGGCGGTATCGTCGCCATGCGCGCGGCACTGGCGGGCGGGGCATGACGGCGCGCGCGATCATCATCGGCGCGCCGCGCTCCGGCTCGGGCAAGACCAGCGTCACCATAGGCCTGTTGCGCGCGCTTGCCCGGCGCGGGCTGAAGGTGCGCGGCGCGAAGTCCGGACCGGACTATATCGATCCCGGCTTCCATACCGCCGCCACCGGCCTCTCCGGCGTCAATCTCGACAGCTGGGCGATGCCGCCTTCCCTGCTCAACGCGCTGGCGAACCAGGCAGCGTGTGGTGCCGAGTACGTGATTCTCGAAAGCGCGATGGGCCTTTTCGACGGCATTCCCGCGCCGGAAGGCCGTTCGGGTTCGGCCGCCGATCTCGCCCGGCTCTATGGCCTGCCGGTGCTTCTGGTGCTCGACGTTTCCGGTCAGTCGACCACGGCCGCCGCCGTCGCCAAGGGTTTTGCCACCTACGATCCGGATGTGCGCATGGCCGGCGTCGTGCTCAACCGCCTCGGCAGCGAGCGCCATCGCCGGCTGGCGGGCGACGCGATCGAGGCCATCGGCCTGCCGGTGGTCGGCGCCATCATGCGCGATCCGACGCTCAACCTGCCGGAGCGGCATCTCGGCCTCGTCCAAGCAGGGGAGCACGAGAACCTCATGGCGCATCTCGACCGGCTTGCCGACATGGTCGAGAAGTCGCTCGATATCGACGCCATTCTCGCGCTGGCGAGCCCGCTCGAACCCACGGCCGGCGACTTCGGCGAGGCGTTACAGCCGCCAAGCCAGCGCATTGCACTGGCCGAGGACGCCGCCTTCACCTTCCTCTACCCGCATGTCGCCTCATACTGGCGAAACGCTGGCGCCGAGATCGTGCCCTTCTCACCGCTTGCCGACGAAGCGCCGAGCCAAGATTGCGATGTCTGCTGGCTGCCAGGCGGTTATCCAGAACTGCATGCCGGCAAGCTTGCGGCCGCTGGCAACTTCCGTGCGGGAATGGCCCGTTTCGCCGCGACCAAGCCAGTGCATGGCGAGTGCGGCGGCTTCATGGTGCTGGGCGAGGTGCTGGAGGATGCGGACGGCGAGAGCCATAAAATGCTTGGCCTGCTTGGCCATTCGACCAGCTTCGCCAGGCGCAAGATGAACCTCGGCTATCGCGAGGCGCGGCTGCGCGCCGGGTGTCCGCTTGGCAGCGAAGGCATGCTCATCCGCGGCCATGAGTTCCACTATGCGCAGATCGCCGCCACAGGCAATGACGAGCCG
>NZ_RZSN01000206.1:0-9034 GCF_003997315.1 Mesorhizobium sp. M1A.F.Ca.IN.020.04.1.1 | reverse complement strand
AGATCGTCGAGTTCTACACAGGCCGCAAGGCGCTCCTCGGCAACATCCCGACCTGGCGCTGCTCGGAGCCCGACAGCCTGAAATATGTGCTGGAGCACATCGGCGAGCTTGTGATCAAGGAAGTGCACGGCTCCGGCGGCTACGGCATGCTGGTCGGCCCCGCGGCGACCAAGAAGGAATGCGAGGCGTTCGCCAAGAAGCTGCAGGCCAAACCCGGCAACTACATCGCCCAGCCGACGCTCGCGCTGTCGACATGCCCGATCCTGACCGAGAAGGGGCTGTCGCCGCGCCATGTCGATCTTAGGCCTTATGTGCTGGTTTCGGATCGTATCCAGATCGTCCCGGGCGGCCTGACTCGCGTCGCGCTCAAGGAGGGGTCGCTTGTGGTCAACTCCTCGCAAGGCGGCGGAACGAAAGATACGTGGGTGTTGGACGATTAAAGAGCGAATAGAGAGTAGCGAATAGCGAATAGCGAATAGCGAATAGGGAAAGAGGGGGATCCGACGCAATCAATTCTTACAGAGACCTAATTGTTTGGAAGGTGGCCAAACTGACGAAATCGGAAAAATGCTGCGATCGATGATCAGGAGCCTTCAACAGAGATCATGAAATCTTTTTTTCGCTACTCGCTACTCACTATTCGCTATTCGCTCGACACCGGAGCAAGCTGACATGCTTCTCGGCCGCACCGCCAACGGTCTCTACTGGATGAACCGCTACATAGAGCGGGCCGAAAACATGGCGCGCCTGGTCGATGCCGGCCTGCGCATGGCGCTGACGCGCACGCAGAACGCGTCGGAGGAATGGAACTCCGTGCTGCTCAGCGCCGGTTCCGACCTGGCCTTCTCGCAGAAATACCAGGACTACACCGTCGCCAACGTCTCGGATTTCCTGCTGCGCGATACTTCGAATCCGTCGAGCACGATGGCCTCGATCGAGACGGCGCGCAACAATGCGCGCATGGTGCGCACAGCGCTGACGCGCGAGACCTGGGAGAGCATCAACGAGGCCTGGATGTCGCTGAAGCGGATGCTGGCACGGCCGATCGACGAGCGCGATCTGCCGACGGTGCTCGACGCGATCAAGCGCGAAACGGCGCTGATCCGCGGCTCGTTCTACGGCACGATGCTGCGCAACGAGATCTTCGACTTCTCGCAGCTCGGCACCTATGTGGAGCGCGCCGACAACACGGCCCGCATCCTCGACGTGAAATATTATGTGCTCTTGCCGTCGATCTCCTGGGTGGGCTCGACACTCGACAATTATCAATGGGAATCGATCTTGCGCTCGGTGTCGGCGCACCGCTCCTACCGGTGGGTGTATGACGCGGACTACAAGCCGACCAACATCGCCGACTATCTGATCCTCAATGTCCGTATGCCGCGCTCGCTGACCTTCTGCTATCGCTTCCTCGGCGAGCATTTGAGATTCCTCGCCGACGACTATGGCGAGCGCCATGCCTGCCACGCCACCGCCGAGAAAATTCAGACGATGCTGAAGAAGGGGTCGATCAAGGATATTTTCGACCACGGCCTGCATGAGTTCCTGGCGGAATTCATTCGTGACAACACTAGGCTGGGGGATGAGATCGCCCTGGACTACCGGTTCTACTGAGCGCTGGAGAGACAGGCGCCATGCGGCTCAAGATCACACACCGGACCGAGTACCGCTACGATGCACCGGTGCAGTACCTGTTGCAGCGACTGCGCCTGATGCCGGTCAGCGGATCGACTCAGACGGTTGCGTCCTGGGTGATCAAGATCGACGGCGCGCGAGAGGAGGCTCGCTTCACGGACCATTTCGGCAATGACACGCGGCTGGTGAGCGCCGAGGGCGGCCAGCACACCATCATAGTCGAGGCGGCGGGCGAGGTGACGACGCGCGACACTGCCGGTGTGTCCGGTGTGCATCATGGTTTCGCGCCGCTCTGGCTTTTCAGCCAGCAAACGCCGCTTACGACCGTCGGCGACGGCATTCGCGACCTGGCCGCTTCGGTCGGGGAGGGGACGGATATCGACAGGCTGCACAAGCTGATGGGCGCGATCCGGGAGCGCGTCGCCTATAAGCCCGGGACGACCAGCGCCGTGACGCCGGCGGAAGAAGCGCTAACGCTCAAGGCCGGTGTCTGCCAGGATCACAGCCACATCTTCACCGCCGTGGCGCGCGTGATGGGCTTCCCCGCGCGCTATATCAGCGGCTATCTGATGATGGATGCCTCGGTCGAGCAGGCGGCAAGCCATGCCTGGGCCGAAGCGCATGTGCCGAGCCTGGGGTGGGTTGCCTTTGATCCCGCCAACGGTATCTCTCCCGACGAACGCTATGTAAGAGTGGCGACGGGTCGGGACTATCGCGATGCCTCGCCTGTGTCGGGAATACTGCTGGGGCAAGCGGAAGAGAAGCTTGCCGTCACCGTCACGGTAGAGCAGTAGTCTCTGCCGAGATTCACCAGAAGAGCGACCATGACCTATTGCGTCGGCCTCAAGATCGATCGTGGACTCGTGTTCATGTCGGACACGCGCACCAATGCCGGCATGGATTCGATTTCGACCTTCAGGAAAATGCATGTCTGGGAAGAGCCTGGCGAGCGCGTCATCGTGCTGATGTCTGCAGGCAATCTTGCCACGACGCAAGCCGTGGTCAGCCTGCTGGACGAGCGCAACAAGGCGGCCGGCGACCGTCACGAGAAGCTGCTCGAGACCCCGTCAATGTACCAGACGGTGCGGCTGGTCGGCGAGACGGTGAAAGAGGTGATCGCACACTCTTCGCCCGCCGGCGATCAGGCGGATTCCTATTTCAACGCCTCCTTCATCCTCGGCGGCCAAATCAAGGGCAGCCAACCCCGGCTGTTCATGATCTATCCCGAGGGCAATTTCATCGAGTCGACCGACGACACGCCATTCTTCCAGATCGGCGAGACCAAATACGGCAAGCCGATCATCATCCGTGCCTATGACCGTACGATGAGCCTGGCCGAGACGGTGAAGCTGCTGTTGGTCTCCTTCGACTCGACGCTGAAGTCGAACCTGTCGGTCGGCCTGCCGCTCGACCTGCTCTTCCTGGAACTGGATGCTTTCAAGGTCGGCCTGAAGAAGCGGATCGGTCATGACGACCAATATTACCGAACCATATCGGATGGCTGGTCCAACGCGCTAAAGGCGGCCTTCGCCAGCCTGCCTGATTTTCCCGGCTAGGGCGTTCGCCTACGAAGCGCATTATATTTAACAGGTTAATTAAAGGAAGTGGCGGGCCGATCAAGGTCCGGCGGCTGCTGAGAGGATACATGGACAAGAAAGAATTCCACGATTGGTCGAGGCGAGCCGCGGATTGGGGCGTGGACTACCGGTCCAGCCTGCGCGATCGTCCGGTGCGGCCGGCGATCGTGCCCGGCGACATATTCAGGAGCATCGAAGAGTCGCCGCCCGAGACGGCCGAGCCGATGGAAAAGATCTTCGCCGACTTCGAAACGAAGATCGTGCCCGGGATGACGCATTGGCAGCATCCGCGCTTCTTCGCCTATTTCCCGGCCAACGCGGCGCCGGTCTCGGTGGTGGCCGAGTATCTCGTGTCGGCGATGGCCGCGCAGTGCATGCTGTGGCAGACCTCGCCGGCCGCGACAGAGCTCGAGACGCGTATCGTCGACTGGATGCGCCAGGCGCTGGGCCTGCCCGAAGGATTCTCCGGTGTCATTCAGGATTCGGCTTCGTCGGCGACGCTTGCCGCGGTGCTCACCATGCGCGAGCGGGCGCTTGACTGGCAGGGAAACAGACAAGGTCTCGCCGGCCAGGCGAAGCTGCGTGTCTATTGCTCCAACCAGGTTCACACCTCGATCGACCGAGCGATCTGGGTCGCCGGCATCGGCGAGGAGAATCTCATCCGTATCCCGGTAACCGGTCGTTTTCGTTCGATGGATACGCCGGCGCTCGAGGCGGCAATTATCGCCGATCGCGACGCCGGCCTGCTGCCGGCGGGCATTATCGCCTGCGTCGGCGGCACCAGCACCGGCGGCACCGACGACATCGCTGCCGTAGCGGCCGTGGCGAAGCGGCACGGCCTTTACCTGCACGTCGATGCGGCCTGGGCCGGGTCGGCGATGATCTGCCCGGAGTACCGGCATTTCTGGGCCGGCGTCGAGAGCGCGGATTCCATCGTCTTCAATCCGCACAAATGGCTCGGCGCGCAATTCGACTGCTCGATCCAGTTCGTCTGCCAACCGGAAGACCTTGTGCGCACGCTGGCCATCAAGCCGGACTATCTCAAGACCAGAGGTCATGACGGCATCATCAATTATTCGGAATGGTCGGTGCCGCTCGGCCGCCGCTTCCGTGCGCTGAAACTCTGGTTCCTGCTGCGCGCCCACGGGCTGGAAGGATTGCGCAAGATGATCCGAAACCATGTAGCCTGGAGCGAGGGACTTGCCGCGCGCCTGGCCGGGGAAGCCGATTTCGAGCTCGTCACCGAGCCGATGCTGTCGCTGTTCTCGTTCCGCCATCGCGCCCTTCAGGGTGCCGATCCAGACGAGCACAATTTGCGTCTCGTCGATGCCATCAACACGGACGGACGCATCTATCTAACGCAAACGCGCGTCGATGGTCGGGTGGCGATCCGCTTTCAGGCAGGACAGTTCGAAACCACGGCCGGCGATATTGATGCGGCCTTCGATGTCGTCACAGAGGTTGCGCGCGGGCTTACCTTTGAGGCGGCAAACTGATTGCGGACTGGTTTGCCTTTGCGAGAAGGCGAATTTCGTTAGCCGGCTTATCCCTTTCCATCACTTTCGTTTTCCGATATAGACGGAAAAACGAAAATGAAGGATAGCGGATGTTCCTTTCGCCACGCCACGCCGAGATCATCCAGATGGCGAAGGACAACGGCCGGGTGCTGGTCGACGACCTGGCGACACATTTCAGCGTGACGCCGCAGACCATCCGCAAGGACCTCAACGACCTCTGTGACCAGCGGCTGCTGACGCGCATCCATGGCGGGGCGCTGTTTCCGTCCGGCATCGAGAACATGGAATACGAGGCGCGGCGCAAAATCGCTGCCGATGAGAAGGAAGCGATCGGCCGCGCGGCGGCCAGGCTCATTCCCGATAACGCCTCGCTGTTCATCAATATAGGCACTACGACGGAAGCTGTCTCAAAGGCGCTTCTCGACCATAACGGGCTTATGGTCATCACCAATAACATCAACGTTGCCAATAGGATGCGGATCTATCCTTCGATCGAGGTGGTGATCGCCGGCGGCGTTGTGCGCGGCTCAGACGGCGGCGTCGTGGGTGAGGCCGCGGTGGATTTCATTCGCCAGTTCAAAGTCGACTACGCCGTCATCGGCGCCTCGGCCATCGACCATGACGGCGCGCTGCTCGACTTCGACTTTCGCGAAGTGAAAGTGGCGCAGGCCATCATCGCCAATGCGCGTCATGTGATTCTCGTCTCCGACCGGACAAAATTCGAGCGCACGGCGCCCGTTCGCATTGGTCACCTGTCGCAGGTGAACACCTTCATCACCGACCGTTGCGACATCCCTTCGGTGCGCCGGATTTGCGAGGAAACGGAGGTTCGTTTGATCGAGACAGCGCTCGGATAACGTCTCTTCACGGACATCTCACGCACCTGTGATATTTCGTTTGACATTCGGATCGAGTTCGAAATAATCCCGCCACGGTTTCGCGAAACACAAAAATGGTGCAATGCGAAATCGTGGAGGAACCCTGTGGACGCATCTCCGATCCATGACATTTTTGTCATAGGCGGCGGCATCAATGGCTGCGGCATCGCCCGCGACGCCGTTGGCCGCGGATTTTCCGTATACCTCGCTGAGATGAACGATCTCGCCAGCGGGACTTCCTCCGGCTCGACCAAACTGATCCATGGCGGGTTGCGCTATCTCGAGTTCTACGAATTCCGGCTGGTGCGCGAAGCGCTGATGGAGCGCGAGGTTCTGTGGAAGAACGCGCCGCATATCATCTGGCCGATGCGCTTCGTGCTGCCCTACGCCAAGGGCCTGCGTCCGGCCTGGCTGATCCGGCTCGGCCTTTTCCTTTACGACCATATCGGCGGGCGCAAGCTGCTGCCGGCGACCAAGACGCTGGACATGGCCACCGATCCGGCCGGCAAGCCGCTGAAGCCGCTGTTCCGCAAGGCGTTCGAATATTCGGACGGCTGGGTCAACGATGCCCGCCTCGTGGCGCTCAATGCCCGCGACGCGGCCGACCGCGGCGCCGTCATCCGCACTCGCACCAAGGTGGTCAGCGCGCGCCGCGAGAGCGGACTGTGGACGATCAAGATCCAGAACGTGCTGACCGGCGAGATCGAGGAAGTCCGCGCGCGTCTTCTCGTCAACGCCGCCGGGCCGTGGGTCGATCAGGTATTGGCAAAAACCGTCGGCCAGAACGATGTGCACAATGTTCGGCTGGTGCAGGGCAGCCACATCGTCATCGGCAAGAAGTTCGACGATCCGCGCGCCTATTTCTTTCAGAACAAGGACGGACGCATCATCTTCGCCATTCCTTACGAAGAAGAGTTCACGCTGATCGGCACCACCGACCGCGACTTTCCCGGCGATCCGCATGAGGTGAAGATCAGCGATACCGAGATCGACTATCTTTGCGCCGCCGCGAGCGAATATTTCGCCCAGCCGGTCAAGCGTTCGGACATCGTCTGGACCTATTCGGCGGTGCGCCCGCTTTATGACGACGGCGCCTCGAAGGCGCAGGAGGCGACGCGCGACTATGTGCTGAAGGCCGATGGCGGGGAGGGTGCTGCCCCCTTGCTCAACGCCTTCGGCGGCAAGATCACCACGTTCCGCCGGCTGGCGGAATCGATGTTGGAGAAGATCGAAGGCTTTCTCGGCAAGCGCGGCAAGCCATGGACCGCCAACGCGCCGCTGCCCGGCGGCGATTTTCCGGCGACCGGGTTCGACGAGCAGGTCTCGAGGCTCAAGAACGCCTATCCGTTCCTCGACCAACGGCTGGCACGCAGGTTGACCCGGCTTTACGGCACGCGCGCGGAGAAGCTGCTTGGCCTCGCCAAGTCGAATGCCGATCTCGGCCGCAATTTCGGTGCCGACCTCTACGAAGCCGAGGTGCGCTACCTGGTCGAGAACGAGTGGGCGATCACCGCCGAGGACGTGCTGTGGCGCAGGACCAAACGCGGCCTGCATTTCAGCCGCGAGCAGACGGCGGCATTGGAAGAATTCATGCGCGGGTTGAGCAGCCGCCATGTCGCCGCGGCGGAATGAGGATCGAGCGCTGATGCGCAAGGCCTGGGAGGAGGCGTGATGCTGGAACTGAGGAACGTGGCGAAGGCGGTCGGCGCGCAGGAGCATATTCGCGACGTGTCGCTGACGCTTCAGCACGGCTCGCTGAATGTCCTGCTCGGGCCGACGCTTTCCGGCAAGACCAGCCTGATGCGGCTGATGGCCGGGCTCGATGCGCCAACTTCGGGCTCCGTCTGGTTCGACGGCAAGGACGTCACCGGACAGCCGGTGCAGAAGCGCAACGTTGCCATGGTCTACCAGCAATTCATCAACTACCCGGCGATGACGGTGTACGAGAACATCGCCTCGCCGCTTCGGGTTGCCGGCGTCGAACAGGCCAGGATCGACAAGGAGGTGCGCAACGCTGCGGCACTTCTCAAGCTCACGCCCTATCTCGACCGCACGCCGCTCAACCTCTCGGGCGGCCAGCAGCAGCGCACGGCGCTTGCCCGCGCCATCGTCAAGAACGCCAGCCTGGTGCTGCTCGACGAGCCGCTCGCCAATCTCGACTACAAGCTGCGCGAGGAGTTGCGCGCCGAATTGCCGAAGATTTTCGCCGCGGCGGGCACGATCTTCGTCTATGCCACGACCGAGCCGCACGAGGCGCTTTTGCTCGGCGGCAACACCGCGACGCTTTCGGAAGGTCGCGTCACGCAGTTCGGCCCAACCGCCGAGGTTTTCCGCAAGCCGGTCGACCTGGTGACGGCGCGGACCTTCGCCGACCCTCCGCTCAACACCATTGTGCTCGCCAAGAAGGGATCGGACTTCCTTCTCGAAGGAGGCGTGAAGCTGCCGGTGCCGCCCGAACTGCTCGGCATTCCGGATGCCAGCTACACGATCGGCTTCCAGCCGCACCATTTGTCGCTGGAGCGTCCCAACCCCGGCGCCGTGCCGGTGCGGGCCAAGGTCACCATCACCGAGATCACCGGCTCGGAAAGCTTCGTCCATCTCGACTTCGCCGACGCGCGCTGGGTGATGCTCGCGCACGGCATCCTCGATTTCGAGACCGACGACGAGGTCGAGGTGTTCATCGACCCGCGCCACATCATGGTCTTCGACCAGAACGGCCGCGCGGTGACTGCGTCGAAGCTGGCGGCTTGAGGAGGGAGCGATGGCACGCATCGACGTCAACCACATCCGCCACTCCTACCTGACCAATCCAAAGAAGGATTCGGATTTCGCGCTGAAGGAAGTGCATCACACCTTCGAGGACGGCGGCGCCTATGCGCTGCTCGGGCCGTCCGGCTGCGGCAAGACCACCTTGCTCAACATCATCTCGGGGCTGCTCCATCCCTCGCACGGCCAGCTCCTGTTCAACGGCCGGAACGTGACCAATCTGTCGACGCAGGAGCGCAATATCGCCCAGGTGTTCCAATTCCCGGTCATCTACGACACCATGACCGTCTACGACAATCTGGCCTTTCCGCTGCGCAACCGCCGCGTGCCGGAGGCCGATGTCGACCGCAAGGTGCGCGAGACGCTCGAAATGATCGATCTCGCCTCGATGGCGAACCGGAAGGCGCGCCGGCTGACCGCCGACCAGAAGCAGAAGATCTCGCTCGGTCGAGGACTAGTGCGCTCGGACGTCAACGCCATCCTGTTCGACGAGCCGCTCACCGTCATCGATCCGCATATGAAATGGGTGCTGCGTTCGCAGCTGAAGCAGCTGCATCGCCGGTTTGGTTACACCATGGTCTATGTCACGCACGACCAGACCGAAGCGCTGACTTTCGCCGACCGCGTCGTGGTCATGTATGACGGCGAGATCGTGCAGATC
>NZ_RZSN01000205.1:0-9117 GCF_003997315.1 Mesorhizobium sp. M1A.F.Ca.IN.020.04.1.1 | reverse complement strand
AATAGCGAATAGCGAATAGCGAATAGCGAATAGGAATAACATCGGTATTCGAGTCCGGCACAAGCTTCTTTATCGCTATTGGCTACTCCCTATTCGCTATTTCACAGCCATCCATTCTTCCTGAACCGCCAATACAGGAACGCGCAGATCAGCGCGATGGCGGCCAGGACTGTCGGGTAGCCGTATTCCATCTTCAGTTCAGGCATGTCGTCGAAATTCATGCCGTAAATGCCGGCGAAGGCCGTGGGCACCGCCAGGATGGCCGCCCATGAGGCCAGCTTCTTGGAGATCGCCGTTTCCTGGCTCTGTCCGACCAGAAGGCTTGCCTCGAAGGCGAAGGCGAGCACCTCGCGCAGGCTGTCGATCTTTTCCTGCACGGTGCGGATGTGGTCCGTCACGTCGCGGAACAGCGGATGCATGGCGGCATGGATCTGCGGCAGCTCGGCGCTGGTCAGCCGCCGGCAGACCTCGACCAGCGGCAGCGCCGCGTTGCGCAGCCTGAGCAGATCGCGGCGCAGCATGTAGAGCCGCTCGATGTCGCCACCGCTCATCGGCTTCAGCAGCACCTTGTCCTCGATCTGCTCGACCTCGTCCTCGATCTGCTCGAGCACAGGCATGTAGTTGTCGACGATGAAGTCGAGAATTGCATAGAGGACGAAATCCTCGCCCTTGGCGAGCGAGGACGGGCAGCTTTCCCAGTGCTGGCGCACCGCGGCGTAAGAGGTCGACGGGCCGTGCCTGACGCTGACGATATAGCCGGTGCCGACGAAGAGATGCGTCTCGCCGAAGGTGACGCGGCCATCGATCAGTTGCGCTGTGCGGGCGACGATGAACAAGGCATCGCCATACTGTTCGATTTTCGGCCGCTGATGCGGGTGTTCTGCGTCTTCGATCGCCAGATCATGCAGATGGAACTGCGCCTGCACCCTAAGCAGCAGGTTGCGGTCCGGCTCGAGCAGGCCGATCCAGACGACATGGCCGGGCTTTGCCGCCCATATGCCGGCCTCTTCGATCGTAATGTCGGCGACGCGCTTGCCGGCGGAATAGACGCTGGACGCAACAATGCCGGATGTCGGCTGCGGGGCCGCGGTCAGGTTTCGAACTTGCTCCATCGCAAAACCTCCGAGACGGCGACTGACAAAACTGCTGCACCTGGAATAGCTTAGCCTAAATTGGAAAGCCGTTCGAGTGGCCGCCCCTTCACTTGGCCGATCTTGGGTCGCCGATACCGCGTCACCCGGCCGATACTGGGCCAGGCAACACCACCTGGTCGGTCTTGTCGCCCTTCGGCCGCTCGGCCGGCATCTGATCGCCGGTGACGATGTAATAGATGGTTTCGGCGATGTTGGTGGCGTGGTCGCCGATCCGCTCGATGTTCTTGGCGCAGAACAGCAAGTGGGTGCAGGGGGTGATGTTGCGCGGATCTTCCATCATATAGGTCAGAAGTTCACGGAACAGCGAAGTGTACATGGCGTCGATCTGGTCGTCGCGGTCGCGCACGAAGCCGATCTTCTCGACCGAGCGCGAGGCATAGACGTCGAGCACTTCCTTAAGCTGCGTCAACGCCAGATCGGCTAGCGCCTTGAGGCCGCGGAAGAGGCTGCTCGGCTGGCGGCCGTCAATGACCGCCGCGACGCGCTTGGCGACGTTCTTGCCGAGATCGCCGACGCGCTCGATGTCGGCCGAGATGCGGATGGCGCCGACGATCTCGCGCAGGTCGGTCGCCATCGGCTGACGCCTGGCGATGATGACGATCGCCTTGTCGTCGATCTCGCGCTGCCCCTCGTCGAGAACGAGATCGTCCTGGATGACTTTCTGTGCCAAACCCGGATCGGCGTTCACGAGGGCCGCGATAGCCTGCTCGACCATGCGCTCGGCATGCCCGCCCATGGCGGCGATGCGCTTCGACAGGAACTTCAGTTCTTCGTCATAGGCACTGACAATGTGGACGGACTGCATCGATATGCCTTCCCGGTTTCTGCCGGCTGGTGCGTTCCCTCAATCTGCCGCTGATACGCGAGCCGGGTGACAGAAAAAAGAAAATGCCGGTTGCCAACCAATATAGGATCATTGAGCCGGCAAATGAACCGTGAACGCCGCGCCCTTGCCGACTTCCGACTTGATCGACAGCCTTGCGTTATGACGTGTCAATATATGCTTGACGATCGAAAGGCCAAGGCCGGTGCCTTTCTGAGTCCGGCTGTTTTCCACGTCGACGCGGTAGAAGCGCTCCGTGATGCGGGGGATGTGTTCCTCGGCAATGCCTGGACCATAGTCCCTTATGGTCACGTCGATGCCTGGGTCGTGGCCGTCCTCGGCGTGTGCTATCGACACGGTGACGCGTCCGCCCGACTGGCCGTATTTGCAGGCATTCTCCAGCAGGTTCTCGAAAACCTGGAAGAGCTCGTCGCGGTCGCCCGGCACGGAAATCGGCCCATCGATGAAGTCCCGCTCGATGGCGATGCCGTTCTCGTTGGCCAGCGGCGCAAGCGAGTCGATGACGCTGTCGATGGTCTGTCGAAGGTCGACTTCGGTCCCCGGCCGCAGATAGGGCTTCATCTCCAGCCGCGACAGCGACAACAGGTCGTCGATCAGGCGCGCCATGCGGCCCGTCTGGTTCTGCATTATCTGCAGGAACTGGTCGCGCGCCGCCGCGTCGTTGCGGGCAGGCCCGCGCAACGTCTCGATGAAGCCGGCGATCGAGGCGAGCGGGGTGCGCAGCTCATGGCTGGCATTGGCGATGAAGTCGGCGCGCATGCGGTCGATGCGGCGCGCCTCGCTCTGATCCTTGAACACCAGCACGTAAAGATCGGTGCCATGGCCGACCGAGGACGCGCTCACCCGGTATGTGCGCTCGACCGGCAGCTTTTCCGTGTAGTCGACGACATCGGACGCCATAGTTCCCGAGACGATCCCGTCAAGCAAAGCCTGCATTTCCGGCGCGCGGAATTTGAGCGACAGCGACATGCCGGGGGCCAGCCCACCGAAGGCGGCAAAGGCGGCCGCGTTGGCGTGGACGATAGTGGCGGTCCGGTCGAAGATGATCAGCGGATCGGCAACGGCGGCGACCAGATATTCGCCGGACAGCCGCTGCAACCCGCCGACTTCGATGGCGGCAGTCCCGCCGGCTGACTGGCGCTCGGCGGCGGTCGGCAGCATTGCGGCCGCGACCAGCAACGCCACGGCCAGCAGAGGCACAAAGATCGAAAGGCCGCCGAAACAATAGACGCCGAGGACCGCGACCAGGGCCGCGGCCAGCAACCAGCGGCTGCGCCGCAGCTGGGCTATGGCTGCCCGCGTTGCGCCCTTCTGGTCTGCGCCCTTATCGACCATGCGCTGCCTCGTATCTCCCGTCGGTGAAAGGTCAGCCGACTGGACCTGCGCATGACCCCCAAAAATCGGAATCGATTTTCTGGAGTGTTCATGCGCAAAATCAAAGTGCTACCGCGCGTCCAGACGGACGCAACGCCTCAGAGGCTCCCATAGCACGAGTCCGCAAGCTGGAAAGGTTCGTCCCGATGAAAAAAGCCGAGGGAAATGCCGACGCGGCGCCTGCCGCAGGACCGATCAAGATGAGGATAGGCGGTAAGGAACGCGAGTTCGACATCGACAACCCGGTGCTGCCGGACTGGATCGAGGACAACAAGCTGACCGCCGGCGGCTATCCCTACGACAAGAAGATGAAGGGTGAAGAGTACGACGAGGAACTCGAGCGGCTGCAGATCGAGCTGGTCAAGGCGCAGGCCTGGCTGCAGGCGACCGGCAAACGGGTGTTGGCGCTGTTCGAGGGGCGCGACGCGGCCGGCAAGGGCGGCACGATCTTCGTCCTGCGGCAGTACATGAACCCGCGCACGGCGCGCAACGTGGCGCTGACCAAGCCGACGCCGACGGAGCATGGCCAATGGTACTATCAGCGCTATGTCGACCATTTCCCGACCTCCGGCGAGTTCGTCACCTTCGACCGCTCCTGGTACAACCGCGCCGGCGTCGAGCCGGTGATGGGATTCTGCACCCCGGACCAGCACGCGACATTCCTCGACGAGACGCCGCATTTCGAGCGCATGATCTGCAACGAGGGTATCCACTTCTTCAAATTCTGGCTGAACATCGGTCGCGAGACGCAGCTCGAACGGTTCCATGACCGCCGCTGGTCGCCATTGAAGAACTGGAAATTCTCGCCGATCGACATCGCCGGCATCAGCAAATGGGACGACTACACCAAGGCGCGCGACCTGATGTTCGAGCGCACTCACAAGGAGTTCGCGCCCTGGATCATCGTGCGCGCCAACGACAAGCGCCGTGCGCGGCTTGCGGTGATCCAGCGTATCCTTCTGTCCTTGCCCTATGATGGCCGCGACCTCGACGCCGTCGGCAAGCCCGACAAGAAGATCATCGGCGAAGGCCCGTCCTTCCTGGAGAAATAGCTTGCACCGTGCCCGCGGCCGGCGGCCAACATTACAGCGCCGCGCACCTTCTCGGGTACGCGGCGCTGAGACTTTCCACCAAGGTGTCACGCCGCGAGGCGGGCGATCCGCTGCAAACGCTTCAGCGTGGCGTCGTCCTGCAGCGCTTGCTGGAACAGCGATATCTCATGGTCGATGCGGTCGCACAGAACGTCCGTATCCCCCTTGAGCAGGCCGCGGGTCTGCAACAGCGCGGCAACCGGCTTCTTGGCGAGCTGCCTTGCCCGCGCCAAGGCCATTTCCTCGGCGCTGCCTTCCACGATCTCACCGACAAGGCCGAGCGCCTTGGCGTCGTCGACGCCCAGCGTGTCGCCCAGGCAGAAGAAGCGGAAGGCGCCGGCATAGCCGAGCTTCTGGGGCGCCAGGATGCTGGTCGCCGCGTCCGGCACCAGGCCGAAATCGACGAACGGCACCCTGAACGTGCTGCCCCTGGAGGCGATCACCATGTCGCAGTGGAACAGGATGGTGCAGCCGACGCCGACGGCGTCCCCGTCGACGCAGGCAAGGACCGGCTTGGGAAAGGTCGCAAGCCTGCGAAACATATCGGTGACGGCGGCAATCAGCTGCTGGTGCTTGGCGGCGTCGAGGAACTCCGAGAAGTCGCCGCCGAGGCAGAAGCAGCCGGCAAGGCCGCGCAGCACGACCACGCGAACCTCGTCATTGACGGCGGCCTCGTGGAAGGTCCTGGCGAGGCACGCATAGGCGTGCCTGTCCAGCACCGGCCGGCCGTCATGCGAGGACACGGTGACGACCAGCGTGTGGCCGCGCAGCTCAGGTTCGGGGTGGAAGCTCATGACAACCTCCTCACGAAGCCTGTCTGAGGCCGAGCTGGCCGGGATAGCCTCTCATCAGCACCGGCGGGAAGTGGTTGCGGCGCTGGCGCACCACCTCCAGCGTATGCTCGGAAAAGGTGAGCAGCGTCGCCACCACCTGCTGGTTGCCATAGGTGCGCTGGTAACCGAGCGGCGTCGCCAGGAAGTGCAGCTGCAGCGCGCGCAGCACCCACATCGGTTCGAACTCGATGATGACCTGGTTGACGTTGCGCTTGAGGCCCCATTCGACGAAACCGGCGATCAGCTCGGTGCCGACCGTAGAGACGCCGCGCTTGCCGTCACGGAAGCCCGGCGCCACCGCATAGCGGGTCAGCTCCCAGACTCGCGGCCCCGAGGGGGGCGTCCCCTCATAGAGGTCCGTCAGCACATCGGTCAGTAGATGCGGCCGCGTCGTCGGCAGCATGCGCTGATAGCCGGCTAGCTCGCCGTTGCGGATGACGAGGTGATGCTCGGCTTCGTCATGATCGAATTGGTCGATCTCGAGGCCGTCCGGGCGGTCGAGATCGGTCCAGCCCATCTCCTCGACGAAGATCTTGTAGCGCAGGCGGTGAACCGCTTCCCACAGATCGGGGCGCTCCATCAATTCCTGAGTTGTGAGGGAAAAAAGCATTAGCCGTCTCCTGGGCTTGAGAGGAAGATACGGCCGGGCTCTCCGGAAAATATTACGCGATCGCGTAGGCAAGAATTTTTAGGTCGGCACCGACCGACCCCGCCAATATAGCCGCGCCTAACTGCCTCCGCGACCGCCTGCACGCGGTTGGCGACGCCCAGTTTGCTTTGGCGTTAAGAAAGTATTAGCCCTCTCTTAAGACAAGGACACCGCTCGCCCTTGCTTAAAATATTACGCGAATGCGCATGGGACCGTTTCTGGGCCAGCACGGCCGATTTAGCTAATATAGCCACGTCTGATCGCCTCGGCGACTGCCTGCACACGGTTAGCGGCGCCCAGTTTGCTCTTCGCGTTGAGAAGGTGTTTCTCGGAGGTATGCTCCGAAATGCCGAGAATCTGCGAAATTTCCCACTCGGACTTTCCGACAGCTGCCCATTGCAGGCATTCGCGCTCACGCGGTGTGAGTTCGATGTGGTCGACGACCTTGCCGGCCATCGTGTGAAGCTGCATGGCGCGGCCGATGGCGTAGGTGGACACCAGCGAGACCATTCCGAATTCGACGTCCGACAGTTCAACGGACTCGCCACCCAGCGAGACCATGACGATCTGGCCGTCGAGCGTGACCAGCGGGAAGGCGAGGCCGTCGCGCAGCTTGAACTCGCGGGCGTCGCCCATGACCTCGTCGCTGCTCTTGTCGATGACGATGGCCTGGGAAGCCTCCCGCCACTGAAACGGGGCCTGCAATTGCTTCATGTGGCTGACGACCGGATCATGGTCGACATAGTTGCGCGCCACATAGCGCTCCAGCCACTCGCCCGGCCAGTCGCAGAGCAGCACATGGTCCTTCTGCTGGCCGCGCGGCGTGCCGGGTTGCGGGACCGTTCCGGCCATCAGCGCCGTCAGCCCGAAACTCGAGGTGACGCCGAGCAGCCGCTCGCACACTGCCGCAGCAGTGTTGGCGTGCTGTAATTGGTCGATGTATTCCAGAGTTCTATCGAACATGCTCATCGCAACATCTACCCCATGTTGCTTCTGCTTTTCGTACCGATAGTCGATGCCCGAACCACCCTTCGCCATCAACCCCGGACCACAAGTTTCTTCGCGACACCTGCCCCTGTTGCGGGCGCGCGCTGAAACTTGCAAACGCACTAAACCATACGCCGAATTCGCCCGTTTGAAATCAAAAACATTGTGCCTGCACTGTTTTCGTACGAAAAGCCAAGGACATGATTGGGCGGAGCGTTATCGTGCCATTCCGATGGATATTTCTGGCCCTCCTGTCGGCGCTGATCGGAGCGTTGCCATTTGCCGACGCGACTCGCGCGGCGGAGCCGCAGGTTCCGGTGCTGTGGGATGCCAAGGAGCGGCTGCCGAAGCCCGATCTTTCAGCGTTGCCGAGGCTGAGGTTCCTCACCACCACCGATTTTCCGCCTTTCAACTTCCTCGACGG
The DNA here is from genome assembly GCF_003997315.1 of Mesorhizobium sp. M1A.F.Ca.IN.020.04.1.1. Taxonomy (NCBI): domain Bacteria; kingdom Pseudomonadati; phylum Pseudomonadota; class Alphaproteobacteria; order Hyphomicrobiales; family Phyllobacteriaceae; genus Mesorhizobium; species Mesorhizobium sp. M1A.F.Ca.IN.020.04.1.1. The sequence goes on along the minus strand of NZ_RZSN01000205.1, from coordinate 1,761 downwards.
CTCCGGCCGGCTGTCGGGTTTCCACATCGACCTGGCGCGGGCGATCTGCGCCGAACTCGGCATCGTCGAGAAATGCCAGATCCAGGCGCTGCCCTGGAACGATCTCGACGACGCGCTGCGGAAAGGCGAAGGCGAGGCGATCATCGCCGGCATCGCGGCGACGCCGGAAAGCCGCGAGAAATACGCCTTCTCGCGTTCCTATCTGCAGTTCCCGGCGCGCTTCATCATGCCGAAGGCCAAGGCGTTTACCGAGCCGATCCTCGACAAGCTGCGCAGCAAGCGCGTGGGCGTCATCGCCGGCTCGGCGCATGAGGAGATGCTGCGCGACTATTTCAGCACGGTGCAGGTCGTGCCCTTCGACAAGCCCGAGGACCTCTACGCGGACCTCAAGGCCGGCAGGATCGACGCCGCCTTCGGCGACGGCATGCGCTTCGCCTTCTGGCTTGGCGGCTCGGAAGCCGCCGGGTGCTGCCGCTTCGCCGGCGGCCCTTATCTGGCGCCCGAATATCTGGGCTCGGGCATGGCGATCGCCACCAGGGCGGGCGACCCGGCGCTGGCCGCCGCCTTCGACTACGCGCTGCAGGAAATCTCGATCAAGGGAACCTTCGCCGAGTTCTATCTGCGCTATTTTCCGGTGAGCTTTTTCTAAGTCAGTGTGCGCAGGCGGGCCTTCGCCGCACGGGCGATCGCCGCCACGGTGAGCGTGTCGAGATCGAGCTCCCGTCGGATGAGCTGCAGCACCCTCAACTCCTCCATGCGCATTTCGAGATCGACTGCCGCGACCTCGAAAGCGGCGGCATAGGCGGTGTCACGCAACCGCTCCGGCAGCGCATCGGCGACGCGCGCAAGGACGCCTTCCAGCCCGTCCTTATCGTGCAGAGCCTGCTGGCACGCTTGAGCCACGCCGACCAGGCTGTCGCTGTTGAAATCGACAAACACAGGCCAAGAACGGACGACGTCTCCGATCCGCGCCAGTTCGACATCGGTCATGTCGCGGTCGGATGCCGAAGTGATCACCATGAGATAGATCAGGGCTTCGTGCGGCGTCAAAGGCATTCAAAACTCCTTGATGGTGAGGCTTCAACGTAGGATTGCCATTGAGGCGCCGCAAGGAAAAGCGCCGCAAATCGTTGACGCTCCGGCCCGTCGCGCCTAGAGACCGGGTGAAAATCTTTGCGCGCCCAAGCCGACACATCTGGCCGGCAGATTACCTGGAAAGTGACATGACGGGATCAAACATCATCGATCTCAATGCCGAGATGCTTGCGGCCGCCGGCGAAAGCAAGGCATGGCCGTTCGAAGAAGCCAAGAAGATCATTGCCCGCTACAAGAACAAGGACTTTCCCGATACCGTCCTGTTCGAGACCGGCTACGGCCCGTCCGGCCTGCCGCATATCGGCACCTTCGGCGAGGTGGCGCGCACCACGATGGTAAGGCACGCCTTCCGCGTGCTGACGCAGGACAAGGTCAAGACCAAGCTGTTGTGCTTCTCCGACGATATGGACGGCATGCGCAAGATTCCCGACAACGTGCCCGATCGCGCGGCGCTCGAGCCCTACCTGCACAAGCCGCTCACATCGGTGCCCAATCCGTTCGGCGGCGATTATGCGAGCTTCGCCGACCACAACAACGCGATGCTCTGCCGCTTCCTCGACACGTTCGGCTTCGACTATGAGTTCGCCAGCGCGACCCAATACTACAAGTCCGGGCGCTTCGACGAAGTGCTGCTGCGCGCCGCCGAGCGCTATGACGAGATCATGG
>NZ_RZSN01000204.1:0-9240 GCF_003997315.1 Mesorhizobium sp. M1A.F.Ca.IN.020.04.1.1 | reverse complement strand
CCCCAAACCCCTCGACCCGTCCGACTAGAAGCCGACCCGCAAAAAGGTCGGCTTTTTCTTTGGGCGTTCCTTGCCGTTCAGGGCGGCAGCGCCAGGCCGTTGCCCAGAAGCTCCGCGAGATCCCGCGGCGGACGAGCCGCCTCGCGGCCGAGCCGGATGGCGAAGCCGGCCATTGGCAGCGGCGGCAGGTCGAGATCGGGGGACGCTTCCACGATTCCGGAATGGGCAAGACGCCGGGTGCGCGGCGTCAGCGCGATGCCGGCATTGACCGCGCTGCGCAGGCCGGCAAGGCTGGAGCTGCCGGCAGCGATGCGGTAGCGGCGGCCGGCGGCGTCGAGTGCATTGAGCGCAGCCTCCCTGAAGCCGCAATATGGATCGAGCAGCGCCACCGGCACCACGTCCTGCCGCGTCGCCAGCCCTTTTTCCGAGCAGAGCCACAGCATCGGCTCGCTGATCAGGAACGCTTCATCCGGGGATGGCGCATGGCGCATGGTGATCGCGAGATCGAGCTGGCCCGCCTGCAGCGCGGACCCGAGCTCCAGGGAGCGGCCGACGCGCAGCTCGATCCTGACGCGCGGATGGCTGGCGGCGAAGGCGCGCAACAGCTCCGGCAGGCCATGATCGGCAAAGTCCTGCGTGGTTCCGATGGCGATGCGACCGCCGACGCGCGCGCCTTTCAGCGCCAGCCAGGCCTCGGTGTGGACGGCAAGGATGCGCCTGGCATGGCCGACAAGGTCCTCGCCGGCAGGCGTCAGCCCGCGCCCACGTCCCTGGGGCGCAAGCAGCGGCTCGCCGACGACCTCCTCCAGCCGCTGCATCTGCGCCGTGACGGCGGATGGGGAGCGGCCAACAGCGGACGCCGCCCTGGCCAGGGAGCCGCCATCGACGAAGGCGAGGAAGGTTTTGAGCAGGTCGGGATCGAGAGTTTCCATAATTCGATAATATCGAAGTACTTGTCAAAAACAATTCGATTTTTTTGACGTATGGCTAGTGGCATGGTCCCTTCATCGGCGGCGCGAAGCCGTCAGAGCGAAGGAGAGAAAAATGCCGATCATCAATGTCAGCGTCACCGGCGAGCCCGACGCAAAGGGTTCCGCCGCGATCGCGAAGGAGATCACCGAGATTACGGCCACGCAACTGCGCAAGGACCCGACCATCACCGCGGTTGCGATCAGCTACGTCGATCCGCAGCACTGGTTCGCCGGCGGCAAGTCGCTGGCCGAGCATGGCACGAGCACCTTCTGGCTCGACATCAAGGTGGTGGACGGCACCAACACCAAGCTCGAGCTCGAAGCGTATCTCAAGGCGATTTTCGACGCCTTCGGCCGCCTGCTCGGCGGCGTCCATGAGGAAAGCTACGCGCTGGTGCATGAGGTTCCGGCGGCGGCCTACGGCTTTGGCGGCAAGAGCCAGGAGTTCCGCTTCATCAGCGGGAGACTGAAGGTGGCGTAGCGGCACGCCTTTCCCCGCTCCCCTGTGCGAGACGGTGGGTCGGCGCGCAGCGTCGAGACGGATGAGAGGTTTTGGAAGAAGCACGGCCTAGAAGAATCGATTGCTTTCAGGCACTTACATATCCAGCGAAGCGATCCGTCCAATACCCTCATCCCTCCGGGCTTCGCTCGGCCACCTTCTCCCGCAAGGGGAGAAGGGAGCGCCCTACCAGCCCCACATTGACCTTGCCCCCACTTCCGCTACCTTCTGCCACCGAAGCGGCCGCGCAAGAGCCGCACCGTGGAGGACGTTGGGAGAGAGCAGCATGATCCTGACATTGGCGCTGCTTGCCGGTCTTGTCTTTGCCTGGCTGCTGATTGGCGTGATCGAAAGGTTCCGGCTCGATCTGCGCTTTACCCAGGCGTTGCTCTACGTGCCGTTCAAGCTCGCCTACCGTATTGCCGACGACCGCATCCGCATTGCCCGCAATGCCCGCACGCCGGTGATCTATGTCGTTTCGCACCAATCGCGCATCGAGCCGGCGCTGATGCTGTCGCTGTTGCCTGACGACACGCTGCACATTCTGGACGAGGCCTCGGCCCGCTCGCCCTGGCTGGAGCCGTGGCGCGAGCTTGCCCGCACCATCGCCTTCAATGCCGAACATCTCTTCGTCAGCCGGCGGCTGGTGCGCGTGCTGAAGGGCAAGGGCCGGCTTGCGGTCTATCTGCCCGACGACGTCGAGCCGGACGTCAAGTCGTTCCGGCTGTTCCGCGCCATCACCCGCATCGCCATGCAGGCCGACGCCCGCATCGTGCCGATCTTCGTCGCCGGTGCGCGCGACCTGCCGATGTCGCTGACGCCGGCCGACAAGGCGCCGCGTCACTGGTTCCCGCGCCTGTCGCTCAGCGTGCTGGAACCGATGACCGTGGCCGAGCTGGTGGCTCGCAACCCCGACATGGCGTCGAACACCAACGCCCTGTTCGACCGGTTTGCCGAGGCGCGGCTCTACGGCAGCAATCTCGACCGCGGCCTGTTCCTGGCCATGCGCGACGCGGCGGATCGCGTCGGTGCCTCGCATCCGATCATCGAGGACGTGATTTCGGGCGCGCTCAGCTATCGCAAGATGTTCATCGGCGCGCGCGTCCTCGGCCGCCGCTTCGAGGCGGTGACGGCGCCCGGCGAAGCGGTCGGCCTGCTCCTGCCCAATGCCAATGGCATTGTGCTCTCCTTTGTCGGGCTTATCTCGGCGGCCCGCATCGCGGCGATGATCAACTACACCGCCGGCCCGGCGAGCGTCACCGCCGCGATCCGCACGGCGGTCATTCGCACAGTGGTCTCTTCTCGCGCGTTCATCGAGAAGGCCGCCATCGACGACATCGTCACCGCCGTCGAGGCGGGCGGCGCCAAGATGCTATGGCTGGAGGATGTGCGCGAGAGCGTGACCTTGCTCGACAAGGTCGCGGCGGCGCTTTTCTGGCGTTTTCCGCTGCAGCGGCAGCAGGCGTCGAAACCAGCGGTGATCCTGTTCACCTCGGGCTCGGAAGGAACGCCGAAGGCGGTGGTGCTGTCGCACCGCAACCTTCTCGCCAACGCCATGCAGGCCGAGGCGCGCATCACGATCTCGCCGGCCGATATCCTGCTCAACGTGCTGCCCGTCTTCCATTCGTTCGGGCTGACCGGCGGCACTATCCTGCCGCTGGTAACCGGCGTGAAACTGTTCCTCTATCCCTCGCCGCTGCACTACAAGATCATTCCGGAGATCGCGCGCAAGGTGAAGCCGACCGTCATGTTCGGCACCGACACTTTCCTCGCCAACTATGCCCGCACTGCCAAGGACGGCGATTTCTCCAGCCTGCGTTTCGTTGTTGCCGGCGCTGAAGCGGTAAAGCCCGAGACAAGGCGCACCTACCGTGACCGTTTCCAGGCATCGATCATCGAAGGTTTTGGGCTGACCGAGGCGGCGCCAGTGGTGGCGGTGAACACCGCCATCCACAATCGCGACGGCACGGTCGGCCGGCTGCTGCCGGCGATCCGTATGAAGCTTGAGCCGGTCGAGGGCATCAGCGAGGGCGGCCGGCTTTGGCTCGACGGGCCGAACATGATGATGGGCTACATGACCGCCGACCGCCCCGGCGAGTTGCAGCCGCTCGAGGGCTGGCACGACACCGGCGACATCGTCTCGGTCGACCGCGACGGCTTCATCACCATCCGAGGGCGGGCAAAACGCTTTGCCAAGATCGCCGGCGAGATGGTGTCGCTGGGCGCGGTCGAGATGCTGGTGCAGTCGCTATGGCCGGAACAGCGCCATGCCGCGGTGGCGGTGCCCGATAAGAGGCGCGGCGAGCGCATCGTGCTGGTCACCACGGCCGACGATGCCAATGCCGAAGAGCTGCGCCAGTTCGGCAAGAAGGCGGGCGCGGCCGAGTTGATGGTGCCCAATGACATCATCAAGGTGGAAGAAATCCCGGTGCTGGGTTCCGGCAAGACGGATTACGTGTCGGCGCGGAGGCTGGCGATCGACCGACTGGGATTGGGGGTGGAGGCGTAGCGCGGTTATCTCCCCCCCTTGTGGGGGAGAAAGCATTTTCCTGCATTCGCGAGCGGGCTCGTCCCCGAGCAAGTGCTTGGAAAATACCGGAGAGGGGATTTCGTAGGGCGCAGAGGCTGCTCCTTCTAGAGCGCCAACTTCTCATGTCAGCGCTTTTCCCCTCTCTTGCGATTTCCAACACTTAGCTTCGCTAAGATGTTGAAATGGCTATCTCCCGCAACGGGAGATGGGGCGCAGTGCTTATCCGATATCCGAAGGCGGCACCTTCTCGCCTTCGCGCATGGCCCGCTTCGAATAGGCGCGCACCGAAAACGGCAGAAAGACGAGGTAGCCGGCGACCGATGCGGTCAGCGTGTACCAGGGATAGGCCATCAACAGCAGGATGTAGAGCACGACGCCGAGGATGACCGGAAGCACCCTGTCTCCCGGCACCTTGACGCTCTTGCCCGAATAGACCGGCAGGCGACTGACCAAGAGGAAGGCGACGAGCACGGTGAAGCCAGAGGCAACGAAGGCCGCCCCCCGGGTCGGTTCCAGGCCGAGCCGCAGGAAGTAGAGATAGCAAGGCAGCATGACCAGCACCGCGCCCGCCGGCGCCGGGACGCCGACGAAATATTCGGTTTGCCAGGCCGGCTGATCGGTGTCGTCGGCCAGCACATTGAAGCGAGCGAGCCGCATGCCGCAGGCGATGGTGAACAGGAGCGCCGCGATCCAGCCCGGCGAGCCGGCGCGGTCGAGCAGGAAGGCATAGAGCACCAGCGCCGGCGCGACGCCGAAATTGACGATATCGGCCAGCGAATCCATCTGCGCGCCGAACTTCGAGGTCGCCTTCAGCATGCGCGCCAAGCGGCCGTCGATGCCGTCGAGGAAAGCGGCGAGCAGCACCATGACCACCGCCGGCTCGAAGCGGTCCTCGAAGGCGAAGCGGATGCCGGAAAGGCCGGCGCAGATCGCAAGAACGGTCACCAGATTGGGCAGCACCATGCGCATCGGGATCTCGCGGATGCGCGGGCCGCCGCTGGCGTGTGCCTCGAACTTCTTGAAAGGCGCGCCCACCGCTCAGGAAATCCTGACCAGCGGGGCGACCGCCGCGCCGCCGAACTCGGCAAGCACCGTCTCGCCGCCTACCGCCGTCTGGCCGACGGCGACGCGCGGCACGGCGTTCGACGGCAGGAAGACGTCGACGCGGGAGCCGAAGCGGATCAGGCCAAAACGCTCGCCGATGCCGATCGAGCCGCCCTGCTCGGCCCAGCAGACGATGCGGCGCGCCACAAGGCCGGCGATCTGCACGGCGGCGATGGTGCCGTTGGGGCTGTCAATGACCAGGCCGTTGCGCTCGTTCTCGGAGCTTGCCTTGTCGAGCTCGGCATTGAGGAATTTGCCGGGACGATGCTCGATCCGCGTGATCCTGCCACGCACCGGCGCGCGGTTGATATGGCAGGAAAAGACATTCATGAACACCGAGATACGGGTCATTTCGCCCGTACCCAGACCAAGCTCGCGCGGCGGCACGGCAGGCCCGACCGCCGAAACCACGCCGTCGGCCGGGCTGACCACCAGCCGGTCGTCGACCGGCGTGACGCGCTCTGGGTCACGGTAAAAATAGATGCACCAGCCGGTGAGGATCAGCCCGAGCCAGAACAGGATCGAGGAGAAATAGCCGAGGAACAGCGTTGCCGCGCCGAAGGCGGCGATAAAGGGATAGCCCTCGCGATGGATCGGAACGAACGTATTCTTGATCGTATCGAGAAGAGTCATAGGGCTTGGGGCGGTCGCTGTTTCAGGTCCGGTCTGAATAGCGGAAAGCCCCCCTCCCCGCAACGCAACAATGGGAGAGGCGAATAGCGAGGGACTCATAGCCGTGATTTTAGCGCCGGCCTGTGTCAGGGTGCGCGAGGGCGGTGCGGAAATCGACAAGGTCGAGGTCGATCGGGGCTGCTTTGCCTGCATGTTGGGCGGTGCCGACGGCAGGACGCTGTTCATCACCGCCGCCGAATGGCGCGGCTTCGAGAAGATGGTCGGCGACGCCCGCACCGGCCAGGTACTGGGCGTCGTCGCGCCTGCACCCGGCGCGGGCTGGCCGTCTTACGCCTCCGGCACGCGCTGATAGTGCGCGATATCCGCTTTGACCCCGAGGCGGGCGATCGTTGCCTGAGGGCTTAAGGCGATGCGCTCGAGCGCGGCCTTGACGATCGGCACGACGTTGTCGACCGCGGCCTGGCTTTCCCATTCGACCATGGTGACGATGTTGAATTCGCCGGGGCCGGAGAACTGCTCGAGCAGGAAGTCCTGCACGAAGCCGTCCTGCTGGCGCAGCAATTCGTGCGTCATCCTGACCTTGCCGAGGATCTCGTCGCGCGTTTCCGCCGGCACGACGAATTTGTCGACCCGGAACACGCTGCCAGCGCGTTGATCTTTATTGCTCATTTCGATCGGTCTCCGTTCTTGGAAGGCTTGCTTCGCAGGGGTTCGGAGCCGGTTTGCAAGCTCAAGCTAGGTTGAGGTCAAGGGGATTTTGCGCCGACTTCTCCTTCTCCCCTTGTGGGAGAAGGAAGAGGCGCTAGCTCACCTCCGACGTCCTTCTCCGTACGATCACGCCGAACTCGTCGCTTTCACGCGCAATGCGCAGGCGCTCCTCGGCTTCGGTGGCCTCGCGCTGGCGGTCCCACATCGAGGCGTAGAGGCCCTGCTGGCGCAAGAGTGCGGCGTGGGTGCCGCGCTCGGCGATCTGGCCGTCCTTCAGCACGATGATCTCGTCGGCCGAGATCACCGTCGACAGCCGGTGGGCAATCACAAGGGTGGTGCGGCCCTTGCTGACGAGGTCCAGCGCCGCCTGGATCTCCTGCTCGGTCTGGGTGTCCAGCGCCGAGGTCGCCTCGTCCAGCATCAGGATCGGCGGGGCCTTCAGGATCGTGCGGGCGATCGCGACCCGCTGCTTCTCGCCGCCCGACAGTTTCAGGCCGCGCTCGCCGACCATCGAGCGGTAGCCGTCGGGGAGTTTTTCGATGAACGGCCCGATCTGGGCGAGCTCGGCGGCCTTGCGCACCTCCTCCTCGCTGGCGCCGATGCGGCCATAGCGGATGTTGTAGGCGATGGTGTCGTTGAAGAGCACCGTGTCCTGCGGCACCATGCCGAGCACCGCGCGCAGGCTCTCCTGCGTGACGTCGCGGATGTCCTGGCCGTCGATCAGCACCTGGCCGCGCTGCACGTCATAGAAGCGGAACAGAAGCCTGGAGATGGTCGACTTGCCTGCGCCGGAGGGGCCGACGATGGCGACCGTCTTGCCGGCCGGCACCTCGAAGGACACGCCCTTCAGGATCTTGCGGTTTGAATCATAGGAGAAGTGCACGTCGCGGAACTCGACCTTGCCGGCACTCACCTTCAACGGCCTGGCGTCCGGCTTGTCGACGATCTCCTGAGGCACGTCGAGCAGGTCGAACATGTGCTCGATATCGGTCAAGCCCTGGCGGATTTCGCGATAGATGAAGCCGATGAAGTTGAGCGGCACCGACAGCTGCATCAGCATGGCGTTGATGAAGACGAAATCGCCGACCGACTGCGTGCCGGCCTGCACCTCCAGCGCCGACATGCACATGACGACGACCGTGCCGAGGCCGAAGATGAGACCCTGGCCGAAGTTAAGCCAGCCGAGCGAGGTCCAGGTCTTGGTGGCGGCGGTTTCATAACGCGCCATCGAGCGGTCGAAGCGCTCGGCTTCCATGCGCTCATTGGTGAAATATTTGACCGTCTCGAAATTCAAGAGCGAGTCGATCGCCTTGGTATTGGCGTCGGTGTCGCTGTCGTTCATGTCGCGGCGGATCGAGATGCGCCAGTCGCTAGCCTTGACCGTGAACCAGACATAGATCCACACGGTGACCGCGACCACGGCGACGTATTTCCAGCCATAGGTGTAGGCGAAAATGCCGGCCGTCAGCGCGAATTCGAGAATGGTAGGCGCCGTGTTCAGCATGACGAAGCGCACGATCGTCTCGATGCCCTTGGTGCCGCGCTCGATGATGCGCGACAGACCGCCGGTGCGGCGCTCAAGATGGAAGCGCAGCGACAGCTGGTGCATGTGGACGAAGGTGCGAAAGGCAAGCTGGCGCACCGCATATTGGCCGACGCGGGCAAACAGCGCGTCGCGCAGCTGGTTGAAGCCGAGCTGGACCAGCCTCAGCACATTATAGGCAATGACCAGCATCACCGGCGCGAGCATGAAGGCGGGCAGCGGCGGCGGCGTCTTCGAGGCGTGGGCTAGCGCATCGGTTGCCCATTTGAAGAAATAGGGGCCGGCGACCAGGGTGACCTTGGCGACGACGAGAAGCAGCGTCGCCCAGGTGACGCGGGCTCTCAGGTCGGCACGGTCGGCCGGCCACATATAGGGCCACAGATTGCGCAGTGTGGTGAGGGTGCCGGTTTCGGCGGAGACGGTCTTGTCGGCCATTTTGTTCTTAGCTTTCTTTCATGCTTTCGCCGCAGCAGGAATCGATCAGGGCCGCGAGCGACGCCGAGACCTCGGCGAGCGTAGCGCGGTCCACCGCGTAGCGTGAACGCTGGCGATCCGCCTCGAAGCGGACGAGCCCTGCTTCGACCAGGATCTTCAGATGCTGCGAAACGGTCGACTGGGCGAGATCGAGATGATCGACCACCTCGCGGCAGGAGCAGCAGCTACTAGCCGAGAGATGCTTCAGGATCTCGATGCGTGCCGGATGCGACAGTGCCGCGAACCGCGTGGCGATGCCGCGGCTGTCAAGGGCTCGGCTATTGAGGGCGCGGTTGTCGGATAGGGATTCGGTCATCGTTCATCGCCGATAAACGATGGAGGATGGGAGTGCAAGCCAGGCGGATGGGCAGCAGGTGGGAATGTCGAACGCCGGCGGGGCAGCGCCCCTCTGCCCTGCCGGGCACCCCACGAGAGGGGATTGCGCTCTTACTCCGTCTTTGGCGCCGTCATCTGGTCACCCATGGCCTTCATGTCGGCCGGCTCGCCTTCCTTCGACTTGCCGGGGACCTTGAAGACCTGACCGGGCCAGATGCGGTCGGGATTGCGGATCTGATCCTGGTTGGCGAGATAGATGGTCGAGTAGCGCACGCCATGGCCATAGACGCGCCGCGAGATGCGCCAGAGCGTATCGTTGCGGCGGATGATGACGGCTCCATCGACGTGTTCGAGCTTCGGCGCCATGGTTTCAGGCACGTCGGCCGCAGGATTCGCTTCGGCGACCTCGGCCGACGTGTCGGCGGTCGCGGCGGGCTTTTCC
>NZ_RZSN01000203.1:0-9367 GCF_003997315.1 Mesorhizobium sp. M1A.F.Ca.IN.020.04.1.1 | reverse complement strand
ATATAGACATCGCCAGCCTCGCTGCCGAGGCTGCAAAATCGGCCCTTGGGGTGCTCAGCTACCGGCGATGCACGGTGTCCTCGCCTCCAGTCCCGCGCAGGCCGCTGGCCGACTTCATTGCCGTTCTTGTCGTAAACGTTCACAAGCGACCGATGTGCATGAGTGTCGCCCCGCAAAGCAGCAAAGCCCGGGCTTTCGACCATCTGAAACTTCCTCCCGCCGCAACTACGATCGCGACGACTTGAAGTGATCGAACGTTGTTTCGAACTTGCCGATGAGGCGCGCTTCGATCCTTGCATTCAGAGGCGTGAGGCCGAGCTCGTGGTTCTTTCGATGGGCAGCAAACAGGGTCTTTACACTTGGGGAATCGGCGGTCCCAACGAAATACCGATCACCCTTGTAGACATCGTTCAGCAGCCCAAGGAATGAGCGTCCCAAGCCGATTCCGATACCAGAGTTCAGGTAGTACTTGCACTCGACAGCCAGCACGAGCTTGCTGCTCCGTGGTTCGACGTTGGAGGCCCGGCAGATATCAGCCTCACTCTTGTAAAGAACGGCGACATCGCACTCGTGGGCGATCTGCGAGCGCCCAGCGACATAGATTCCGACGTGTGCCTCCAATGTGGGTCGTCCAGGAAATTCGATTTCGGCGTGGCAATAGTCATGAGCTGGCGAGAATATGTTGGACGGAGACGTTCTGAACCAGAAGCTTGCTGGGCAAGTCCCATGCCTGTTTCGGAATCTGATCATTGCGCCTTCATTGCGCGCGGCTCGCAATACTAGCGCCCATATATAGGCCTCGTAGAGGTCGTACCCTGCTGAAGCGCTGTTCAGATTGGCCTTCGGAAGACCCGCAAGCGCGGCGTCGATCTCGGATACTAAGTCAGGGCGCAAGGGCATCAGACGGCGCCCTCGTTTGGCGAGAGCGCTTCCACCCGGATCTCCTTGATCAGAGATTCCAGTTTCGAGGCCGCCATCGTCCCCACTGTCAGGTCCGGAGGTGAAATCGTCCTTGCCGGACCGCTGGCAACATCGTCGCCGAAATTGAGTACGCCATCGTACTCCTCGGTAGACAGTCCAGCTAATAATTCGTTGAGTTCGACCGCCATGCGGGCAGGTGCGATGATCGCCAACTCAAGACCGCGAAGTAGAATTTCGAGCTTCTCCTGATTGGAGAATTCCTGCCTTTGAATGAATTCGGCGCTTGATGTGCCTGACGATCTGCGGCCAGCTACAGGATCAATGGTCTCTCGATCTACCGGGACCTTCAGCTTGATAGGCACAGCCTTCCCCGCTTCGATCTCGGCAAGGATGGGAGCCAAGAAGTCATCGCGACCTTCGAGGTCGCCTGCATCCCTTCTGGTTGCCAGCTTCGTGATCAATTCATCGTACAGGGCCTGGGCTTCGTTCTCGTCTACCATCACACCTTCATGATGTTGCTGAGTTGTACTCGCGCTGACGCTTGTATCGCGTTGAGCGAAAACGTCCAGCGGCCATCTGAGTCTTCATAGAAAGAAGCTCAAACAGAGGAAGCGACTGACCTGGTGGGCCACCGCGAAATAGATGCAGTGCACTTCGAACTCGCCGCGGCGGCGCGAAGGCTACCGTAAAAGGGCTAGAAGAATTGGCAAATACGAGCCCGAAGTCACTCCGGGATTCCGGAGGAGATAGTAGCATCACGAGTCCAGGCAATGATCCGTCGATTCGCCGATACCAATTTCGACTAGGCCGCTTTAGGGGCAAACCTGCGAAAACTGTCCGCCTGAAACCTAGTTGGGTCCCATATCCTGGACCGCCACGACGATTCGTGCGCCAATCCTTGCGCCTAGCACGCGGATCTGCAAGCCTCTGGGCCGGGGGTATTGCGATGGATTTCGAAGCGGGCGTTGTTTTGGTTGTCGGTGCTGGGTTTGCGAAGAACGCAGGTTTGCCATTGGCCAACGAGTTCACCGAACGCCTTCGAGACGTGGACAACCTGAGGGGGAATGGGCCGAAACTGCCATGACGGGATCTGATCACGCCGTCGACTGCGGGTTGACGTCGGAACGGGTTCCGCGTGGCGCCCCTAACTTCACCCCCGTGTTCGTATAACGCATTTTGCGATATTTCTGTCAGATACATACGCTTTGGTCCTCCCAAGCGACAAGAATCGCGTATGTGCGTGCACTCCTCCATCCACCGTCGCTGACGAATCCCATTACTTGCCCGTATGACTGAACCTGCGCATACCAGACTGCTCTCCCGCAAAATCTCTGATTACTGCCGTATCCGTCTCGACCCTCTATTTCCTCCTCAAGAAAGCGCCCGCATCAGAGCGTTTCTGCTCAACCTCATCTCCTGTTCGAAGAAACCGCCGCGAAAACTCCGCGGCTATGATTGGCAAGAGATCTGCATTCTTTGCGGTCTCGACGATAAAGCGATCCGATCTGCCCGGACCGCAATCGAACCGGCATTGGATGCAATCGCTCGAAATACAAAAACCGTGCCGAAGCCGGCGACCATCGCGAGCCGCGGCAGCACTAAATCGCAAGGTCATGCGCGAGAACGTCCGCAGCCGCCGCGAGCGAAGGCATCCCGTCCGAGTCGCCACAAAAAGCTCGAGCGGTTGGAGCGGGAAGCTACTGCAAATCGTCAGAAGCCCGGCATGAAACCGCGCGCTATCGAGGAGTTTCCGGAACCTCTTTTCGCGGAGGCGTGTGATCATCCGAGCTTCCAGGCGGCTTTGGACTTTCAAATGCGCCGCCATGGCGACAGCTATTGGCATCTTCATCGCGCTGTTGTCCGAGACGACGAGAGTCTAGACCGCTCAACAATTCGTCACTGGCTGCAGGGATCGAAATCGCCACGCACCGTGGCGAGCATGGAAGTACTAGCTCGGATCGAGCGTCGATATCGACTTCCGCCAGGATATTTTAAGGCCAAACTCCCGCTTCAGACACGCTCCGCCTCCGGCCACATTCTCGATGATATCGGCTCGGCTGAACGCCGTCGGCTCGCGTGGCACTTGCCTGACGACTTCAATACGCGTCGTTCCGAGGAGCAGGAAGAGATTCTGGAATGGGTTCGGCGCGTGATTATCAGCGGGTCAACTGATTACCGGAGATTCCAGGCGGCCGCGTTGAAACAGCGTTACGCAATCCGTTTCCCGGGTATCACCTATGGTCAGTCGGATGCTGCAAATGACGGCTATCGACTTCAGCGCCAACAACAGGACGATGATGGTGCGCTGTTCACCGACCCCGACCTGATGTCCGGCGTCATCGAAGCGCCGCCTGTGCTTGGTATGGAAATGGCGGATTTGATCCGCTTCAAGACTGCGACGCTCACTGCGTTCGGTTTGCAGCGCAACGGTGTTTGGGGCGAGGAGACGGCATCCCAGAAGGTCGAGCATCTCGGTCTGATGTTCGGTGCGTTGGCCGCGCATCCGCGCGGATCAGTACGCGGCTATGGCATTCCGACGCAGCATTTGACCTTTGGCCTGCTCGTCTTCCCCTCTGTTTGGGACTGGTATGTGCAATGGCGCGAGAGGCGGCGCGGATTCTACACTTCCTGGGAGGTGGACATGCTGCGAATTTCTCTCGCGCTCACTCGCAAGGACACGGGCTGGCTTAGGCAGCAACCTCACCTGGCGTCGCGGATCCGTCCCGTCAATGGACTGGTTTCACCGACCGACGTTGATCGCGCCCGCGGAGACTGGGAGGACGCCTGCGATGTCTACTTCAAGCACGCCTCCTCCCGCGTGAAGGAGATTCAGCGGATCGCGCGTGTTCATCGTGATCCCTTTGAACCAATCATGCCTGTGCTGGAGGCCGATAGCCCAGTCGGCGAGTATCGAAAGATCACGGAAGAGATTCTTCGGCTCTTGCCTGATGAACGTATTCACCGCCGTCCCGCGGCCGAGGCGGTCCGCTCGTTCCTGATGCTTCGGTTCGGACTGCATCTTGGATTGCGGCAGAAGAACCTCCGTCAGCTGATGGTCAGTGAACGTGGGAGATTGCCGCGGTCCGAGCGCCAGCTAGCCGACATGAAGCGCGGTGAACTTCGCTGGAGCGAACGCGAAAAGGGTTGGGAGGTGCTTATTCCTTCAGTAGCATTCAAGAACGCCAATTCTTCCTTTTTCGGAAGCAAGCCGTTTCGTTTAGTCCTGCCGAACTTGGGTGGTTTATACGAGCACATCGAAGCGTATATCGATCGGCACCGCCGAGTGCTGCTTGGAGGATCGGAAGACCCCGGCACCTTCTTTATCAAAACGGCAAAGGCGACCAGCAAGGACGCCGCATACGATCGAAATACATTTTATGAGGCGTGGCGGCTGACCATCCAGCGATATGGCATTTACAATCCATATACACAACGCGGCGCGATTCCCGGTCTTCTCCCTCACGGCCCTCACAATGTTCGTGACGTGCTGGCAACGCACATACTCAAACAGACCGGGTCATATGAGCAGGCAAGTTACGCGATCCAGGACACGCCCGAAATGGTGGCGCACCACTACGGTCGCTTTTTGCCGCAAGACAAAGCTGCACTTGCTGCGCGGATACTCAACCAAGTCTGGCAGGCGGCTTAAAGAGCGCTAGGGTGTAAGTACAATTTCACACTGACGGAGGTTGTTCCCGCGGGTTCTGCGTCAGAATTGATAGAGGAGTAAGCGCTAAACCGAGACAGTAGCCTTGCGCCCCATGTGGGTCGTTCAGTTCGGTCACAAGATTTTCTGCAGGCAGATATGATGCACAAGCATACTAAGATTGCTATTGCGAACTGAACGGCTACTAGTGATCGCGGGGACAACCAGCGATGGGTATAAAGCCCCACACAACGATGGGCCGCATGACACCGGATAATTTCCTGAAGAAATGGCGAAACGTGGAGCTGAAGGAGCGCTCGGCTTCGCAGAGTCATTTCAACGACCTCTGCGCGCTACTCGGTGTCCCCGACCCGGTCTCCGCCGATCCGAAGGGCGAATGGTTCACCTTCGAGAAGGGCGCCAGCAAGACAAGTGGCGGCAACGGCTGGGCCGATGTCTGGCGGCGTGAGTGCTTCGGCTGGGAATATAAGGGCCGGCACGCCAATCTCGACAAGGCCTATGCTCAGCTGCTGCAATATTCGGTGGCGCTGGAAAATCCGCCGCTACTGATCGTATCGGACATAAACCGGATCGTGATCCGGACCAACTGGACCAACAGCGTCCAGGAGACGCACGAAATCGTGCTCGAAGACTTGACCGACGGCGCGGTGCGCGACCGGCTGAAGGCGGCGTTCGTCGACCCCGAGCAATTCAAACCCGCCAAATCGCGCCAGGAACTGACTGAAGAGACCGCTCGCGAGTTCGTCGGCATCGCCCAGCGGCTGCGCGAGCGCGGGCACGAGGCGCACCGCGTCGCCCATTTCGTCAACCAGTTGGTCTTCTGCATGTTCGCCGAGGACGTCGGGCTACTACCTGATCACCTGTTCACCAAGATGTTGACCGCGAGCCATGTGCGGCCGGAGCGCTTCGAGAGCAATGCCGCCAAGCTGTTCGGCGCGATGGCCGAAGGCGGTGATATCGATTTTACGCCGATCGACTGGTTCAACGGCGGGCTGTTTACCGACAACAGCGTGCTGCCGGTGAGCAGAGAGGATATCGAGCAACTGCTGAGCGCCGCACGGCGCGACTGGTCCCAGATCGACCCGTCGATTCTGGGTACGCTGTTCGAACGTGGGCTCGACCCCGCTAAACGAAGCCAACTTGGCGCGCACTACACCGATCGCGACAAGATCATGATGATCATGCGGCCGGTTATTATCGAGCCGCTGGAAGCCGAATGGGCCGACGCGCTGGCGCGGATCAGCGCGCTGGTGGTAAACGCGCCTCGCCAGACTGCGGAGAAGCTGCTGCGCGGCGCGGAACTGGGGAGGCGAACCCGTGCGCTGACTGAAGCGCAGGAAATCCACGCGGCCTTCGTTGAGCGGGTAGCCAATTTCCGCGTGCTCGATCCCGCCTGCGGATCGGGCAACTTCCTCTATGTTGCACTCAAGGCGCTTAAGGATATTGAGCATCGCGCCAACCTGGACGCTGAGGCCTTCGGACTCTTGCGCGGCTTTCCGCGCACCGGGCCGGAGAATGTGCTGGGGATTGAACTCAATCCCTATGCCGCCGAATTGGCGCGGGTCTCGGTATGGATCGGTGAGATCCAGTGGATGCGGCGCAACGGGTTCGATGCGGCGAAGAATCCGATCCTGCGACCGCTAGAAACGATAGAATGCCGAGATGCAGTGCTGAATGAGGATGGGACTCGAGCGGAGTGGCCGACGGCAGAAGTGGTGGTAGGGACCCCGCCGTTCCTCGGCAACAAGAAGATGATCGGCGAGCTCGGCGAGGACTATGTCCGTGCGCTACGCAAGGCCTGGGTGGAAGTCCCCGGCGGCGTTGATCTGGTTTGCTACTGGTTCGCCAAGGCTTGGGCTATGATGGTGAGAGGGCGAGTGCAGCGCGCAGGGCTGGTGGCCACTCAAGCGATTCGAAGAGGAACAAACCGTAAGGTCTTGGATGGGGCGGCTGCCCTAAACGGGATCTTTAATGCCTGGAGCGACGAGGAATGGACCGTCGACGGCGCGGATGTGAGAGTGTCTCTCGTCGGCTTTGAGGCACAGAACCATAGCAATGCAACGTTGGATGGTAGGCAGGTGGATGGTATCGGTTCCGATCTCAAGCCTAAACTGATTGAAGCAGCGCCTGTCGCTTTGACCGAGAACAAAGGCGTGGCGGGGCAGGGGACCATCAGCGGCGGGCCGTTCGAAGTTGCGCCGATGGTTGCCCGTCAACTCCTCACCGC
Source organism: Mesorhizobium sp. M1A.F.Ca.IN.020.04.1.1 (assembly GCF_003997315.1). Classification (NCBI taxonomy): domain Bacteria; kingdom Pseudomonadati; phylum Pseudomonadota; class Alphaproteobacteria; order Hyphomicrobiales; family Phyllobacteriaceae; genus Mesorhizobium; species Mesorhizobium sp. M1A.F.Ca.IN.020.04.1.1. The sequence continues at coordinate 2,552 of NZ_RZSN01000203.1, read as the reverse complement.
TCCAACAAATCCGAACGGCGAGGCGAACGCAAAAGTGCTGCGACCGTGGAGAAATGGTGACGATCTGACAGATCGGCCCTCTGATTGGTGGATCATCGACTTTGGCGAGCGCGAACAGCCGGAGGCCGCTTTATTCGAAATGCCATACGCGTTGCTTGAAAGGGCTTGGAGCACAGAGCAGCAGAGACGTGCTGCTTTAGGGGAGAAGGCGCTGCGTGCTGGTGAACCTAAAACGGCTGCGCGCTGGTGGATTATGCAGAGACGACGAACGAAGCTGCTGTCTACTCTCCAGGCTCAAAAGCGATATCTAGCAACGCCGCGAGTTTCAAAGCATCGGTTCTTTGTTTGGCTCGATCCTGAAGTGATCCCCGATACTAGACTTGTCGTCTTTCGACGCGAGGATGAAACATTTATGGGAATAGTTCACTCTCGAATTCACGAGGTTTGGGCGCTCCGGCTCGGAGGCAAGCATGGTGTTGGCAATGATCCCGAGTATGTGCACACTTCAACCTTCGAGACCTTCCCTTTTCCTCAGGGACTGACTCCCGACATTCCCGCCGCCGCCTATGTCGACGACCCGCGGGCGCAGGCTATCGCCGCCGCGGCGTCGCGGTTGAACGAACTGCGCGAGAACTGGCTCAACCCCGCCGATCTGATCGTACGCGTGCCCGAAGTGGTGCCCGGCTATCCCTATCGTATCCTGCCGAAGGACGAGGCGGCGGCGAACGAGCTCAAGAAGCGCACGCTCACCAATCTCTACAACGCCCGCCCGCAATGGCTGGCGAACACGCACGCCGCGCTCGACGCGGCGGTCGCGGACGCCTATGGCTGGGGCGACGACTGGCGTGCCCGCCGTTTGGACGACGATGAGATCCTATCCCGCCTATTCGCTCTCAACCACGCCCGTTCCACTGCGGAAAGTTGACATCGACCTATGCAGCTCCCGCAGAACGTTATCGCGAGACACGTGACTTTGATCAAATGGGCTCGATGGTCTCGAAGCCGTCACAAAGACTGCCTGGACATTCCGCCTTGCTGGAACTGGAGCGAGCGCTCGACGAGAGCACACCAATCATCTGGGAACAGAAGTATTCTTACGCCTCCAGCGATGACCTGAGAAAGCGCAGGATCGTGATATAGTAGCTGAACGATGGAGTTGGGGGGATATGGGCAATCCGCAAAATTTTAGCATCGACGTTCCTCGCCGATGCCTAATACTTCTCGAACAACTGTGGCCTTCAGTCTCGAACAAGGCCGATGAGCGGCTGCTCCCGTTGAACGCGTCATTTCTCCTGGCGATCTCAACGCCGATGGTGAACTTGCCTATCGAGAGGATATGGAAGCCGCAGAAGGGTAGAGCGGTTGGTCATCTCAATGATTCTGTCCTCGACGCCTCGCTCGCAAAAGCGGTGAAGGTGGACATCGGTCAGAGCCCTGTCGCCAAGGCACCGTTCTATAAGGCTGGCGCATGGCGATATCACTATTTGCCAAAGGGGCCGGCACTGCCCGACCTTTCCAAACAAGGCCTGCCGTTGGGCGTTCAACAAGCCCTTGTTGCTGACGCCGCACTAACCGCTGCCGACGCGCTCGCTACCGAAACATTCTGCAGCGTTCTGCGAAACGGATTGGCGCACGGAGGTATCCTCTACCTCGACAGCCACGGCCAAACGACGGAAGGGGCGCCGGTTACGCGGTTTTGTTTTGTCAGCACTAAGCAGAAAAATCAGGCCATCTTGGGCCTGCATTTCCTGCAGATCACGATGAAGGATTATCGCGCCTTCCTTGGGAAGTGGGTCGGCTGGCTCCAAAACGCGACCGCAAAACCTAATCGCAAAAAAACCCAATAGCAGATTGCCACCTGCATGCAGCTTGCCTAGAGACTTCCCGCAATCAGTCTTACATCCGATCCGCCGTATGCATTATGCATCCTAGAATCCGCAACGAAGAGCTGACTTTGCGGTTGCGACCCAGAATCGGCCATTCGTCGGGACGAACTCTGTTAGTGTGAAATACCCATTTCAACAAAAGCGGTTGTTGGACCGGTGTCACCAACTGGGCCGCTCGCCGATCACCGCTATGTTCGCGGGCTCTTTTGGTCTTCATGCCATTTTGGATCGAACGCCTGCTTCCCCTTTGCTCGCCATAGGTCTCGTGCATGCTCGCCTTCATGGCTCTGCAGCTTGGCAGCGATCGCGAGCATTGCACCGTAGATGATGGCCCGATCGTCATTGGTCAGCTCGACGATGCCTGCTTTGACGACGAGACCGCCGAGTTCGATCAGATGCCTGGTGCGATTGCGGCGCTCGACCTGCCACGTGCGCATGTCATGTCGAGCTCGTGCCGCCAGCCGGTGATTGAGTGCCGCCCGGTTGCGCTGGAGCGCCGCGCAGGTTGCGCTGAGTTGCCGGAGCAGCTCGCCGGGGCCTGCTCTCGAAAAACATCACTCCACGTTTGGCCCATGCCTCGCGCTTTGCGGTATCGTTCGTTTCGGCGATTGCGACCAATGCGCCGGCCAGCTCGTCGGAGCTGAGTTGATCGGCGCCGGTGGCGAT
>NZ_RZSN01000202.1:0-9449 GCF_003997315.1 Mesorhizobium sp. M1A.F.Ca.IN.020.04.1.1 | reverse complement strand
GGCGCCGACAGCGATAGCAGCATCGGCGACCACGCCATCTTCGATCACGAGACGCGCCGCCGCCATGGCGATCGAGATCACGAGATAACGCCGCGCGCCAAGCTTGACGAAGGCGGACCAGCCGACAGCCGAACGTTTCGGCACACGAATGGCGGTAACCATCTCGTCCGGCTGCAGCGCCGTGCGGCGATTGCCGAGAATGAACCCGCCAAGCGGCAGGTAGCGCGTGGCTTTCGCCGACCGCAATTCGACTTCGGCATCGACCACCTGCAGCGCCGGCACGCCGTCGGCGGCGGGCGAAGCGTTGCAGAGATTACCGGCGACCGACGCGACGTTCTGGATCTGGACCGAGCCGACTTCGCACGCGGCCGCCTTCAGCGCATCGAACGCCCTGGGCAGCTTGTGGCGCACGACGTCGGTCCAGGTGGTGCGGGCGCCGATCCGCCAATAGTCGTCCGTCTCGGCGATGCCGCGCAGTCCGGCGAGACCATTGATGTCGAGAATGTTGTCGCGGAAAGGTTTCGCGCCCTGCGCCGGATAGAAATCGGTGCCGCCGGCCAGAATGCGCCAGCGGTCCTCGCCAAGCAGAGCGAGCGCCTCGTCGACCGTGGTGGGTTTCGCGTAACGGATCACGCTTTGCCTTCCCAGAAAGGGGCCTTTCCGAGGGAATCTGCCGCCGTCCAGCCGGGCAAATTCATTCGTATGCAAATGATATCAACTTCGCCGCGATTGTCAAAGCGAAGTGGTCGGCCACGGCTTTGTTATACCGGTGGAGGTTGACGCAGCCGGCCATCTGGTCAAGGTTCCGTGTCCGGTCGCGTCAACTGGGGCCCAAGCCGAGAAAGAAGGGAGGCCGCATGGCCGACGAAGCGCTCATCGTCATCGACCTGCAGAACGACTTTTGCCCCGGCGGCGCGTTGGCCGTGGCCGGCGGCGACGAGATCGTGCCGCTGGTCAACGACCTGATCCGGCGGACCGATCACGTGATCCTGACGCAGGACTGGCATCCGGCCGGCCATTCGAGCTTCGCTTCCAGCCATCCAGGCAAGCAGCCCTTCGAAGCGATCGAGATGCCCTACGGGCCGCAGACGCTTTGGCCGGATCACTGCATCCAGGGCAGCCTTGGATCCGATTTCCATTCCGGGCTCGCCTGGACCAAAGCGGAACTGGTCATCCGCAAGGGTTTCCGCACCGCGATCGACTCGTATTCGGCTTTCTTCGAGAACGACCACACGACCCCAACCGGCCTTGCCGGCTATCTCAAGGAGCGCGGCATCGACACCATCACCTTGGTCGGCCTGGCCACCGATTTCTGCGTCGCCTTCTCGGCACTCGATGCCGCCAAGCAAGGTTTCAAGACGACGGTGCGGCTGGATGCCTGCCGCGGCATCGATCTCAACGGCTCGGTCGGCACGATGCTGAAACGGATGCGCGAGGCCGGGGTGATGCTCGAAGATCACCTTTCGGACTGACCGCGCCGTGAGGCATCGAGGGGGCTTTGCGACATTGGCGAAGGCGCTGGCGGCAACCATGACGACCGCACTCCTTCTCGCCTTTCCACAAGCGGTTTTCGCAGCCGAGGCGCATGAGCTGCCCGGCGCGGCGATGTCGCTCTGGTGGGCGCTGCCCTTTGCCGGCCTGTTGCTGTCGATCGCGACCGGGCCGCTCCTGTTCCATCATGTCTGGGAGCATCATTACGGCAAGATCGCCGCCGCGTGGGCGGCACTTGCCGTGGTTCCGCTGGCGATCGCTTTCGGCATGCCGGCGGCAAGCGAGGCGGTGCTGCACACGCTGCTCACAGAATATCTGTCCTTCATCATCCTTTTGTTCGCGCTGTTCACCATTTCCGGCGGCATCCTGGTCGCCGGCAACATCCACGGCACGCCGCTGGTCAATTCCGGCCTGCTGCTGATCGGCGCAATCCTCGCCTCGGTCATCGGCACGACGGGCGCCTCGATGATCCTGATCCGGCCGATGCTGCGCGCCAACGACAACCGGCCGTTCAACGCGCATGTGGTGATCTTCTTCATCTTCCTGGTTTCGAACATCGGCGGCTCGCTGACCCCGCTCGGCGACCCGCCGCTCTTCGTCGGCTTCCTGCGGGGGGTCGACTTCTTCTGGACGACCGCGAACCTCTGGCGCGAGACGCTGTTCACCGGCGGGCTGGTGCTGATCATCTTCCTGGCGCTCGACATCGTGCTGCATCGCCGCGAGGGCGGCTTGCCGAAGATCAAGGACCCGACACCGGACACGAAGGTGCGCCTGCGCGGCCTCGCCAACCTGCCGCTGCTGGCCGGCGTGATCGGTGCGATCCTGCTTTCCGCCAGCTGGAAGCCGGGCATCAGCATCCCGATCCTCGGCATCGGCCTTGAACTGCAGAACCTGGTCCGCGACGCGATCATCCTGGCGCTGGCCTTTCTGTCGCTCAAAGTCTCGTACAAAAACCACAGGGAAGCGAACGGCTTCAGTTGGGGGCCCATCGCCGAGGTGGCGAAACTGTTTGCCGGCATCTTCATCTGCATCGTGCCGGTTATCGCCATCCTGAGAGCCGGGCACGATGGGGCGCTGGCGCCGCTGGTTTCGCTGGTCACCTCGGCGGACGGCCAGCCCGACGATCTCGCCTATTTCTGGCTGACCGGAGCGCTGTCGTCCTTCCTCGACAACGCGCCGACCTATCTGGTGTTCTTCGAGCTTGCCGGCGGCGACGCCAGGCACCTGATGACGGAGGCGGCCTCCACGCTCGCCGCGATCTCGGCCGGCGCCGTGTTCATGGGCGCCAACACTTATATCGGCAATGCGCCGAACTTCATGGTCTTTGCTATCGCCAGACATCGCGGCTTCAAGGTGCCGGGCTTCTTCGGCTACATGGCGTGGTCCGGCCTGGTGCTGATCCCGACGTTTTTGATCGCGGGGTTTTTGTTTTTTAGGTGAAGCGGTGCAGAGCTTTACCTCCCCTTGTGGGGAGGTCGGGCCAGGTCCGGGTGGGGCTCGGCGCCAGCTCCCGCTGCTTCGCAGTGACCTTCAGCCCACGCCCACATAGCGCCGAACCGCGGAGGGGTCGGCGCGCAGTTCCTCGACATCGACGGTCTCGCGGTTGCGGCCGTTCTCGATGAATGAGATGCGGTCGGCGACCGACAGCACGGCGTCGACGCGCTGCTCGACCAGGATCGTCGAGACGCCCAGATCGCGCAGCTTCGCCACCGTCTCGCGGATCTTGGCGATCATCGAGGGCATCAGCCCTTCGGTGGGCTCGTCGAGAAGAAGCACCTGCGGCTCGAGGCAGAGCGCACGCGCCATGGCAAGCATTTGCTGCTCGCCTCCGGAAAGCGTGCCGGAGCGTTGCTTCAAGCGCTCTCGCAACAGCGGGAAAAGGTCGAGGACGCGTTCCCGCGTCGCCTTGCCCTTGCCGCGGGTCATCAGGCCGATCTCGACGTTTTCCGCCACCGTCATGTCGGCGAATAATCGCCGGCCCTGCGGCACATAAGCGACGCCCGTCTTCGGCACGTCATGTGCGGCAAGTCCGGTCAGCTCCTTGCCGGCCAGTCTGATCGAACCGGCAGCGGCCGGAACCAGCCCCATGATCGCCTTCAGCGTCGTCGTCTTGCCGGCGCCGTTGCGGCCGAATAGGCAAAGCACTTCGCCCTTGTTGAGGACAAGGTCGAGCCCGTAGAGCACCTGCACCTCGCCGTAAAAACAGTCGAGGCCGGAAATGGCGAGCAGCCCGCTCTCGGTGCCGGGGAGATCAGCCATGGGTCGCTCCGAGATAGGCATCCTGCACCTCGGCATTGGCGCGGATCTGCTCGGGCGTGCCCTCAGCGAGAATCTTTCCCGAATTGAAGACGGTGATGCGGTCGGCAAGCTGCATGACCACCGGCATGTTGTGCTCGATGAGCAGCACGGTGGCATGCTTGGCGATCTCGCGCACCAGTAGGACGAAATTGTCGATCTCGCTGTCGGCCAGCCCTTGCGTCGGCTCGTCGAGGATCAGCAGGCGCGGCCTCAGCGCCAGGCCCATTGCCACCTCCAGCAGGCGCTGGTGGCCGTAGGAAAGCTGGCCGGCCGGCGTGCCGGCGCGGTCGGCGAGGCCGGTGCGTTCCAGCGCCGCCATGACGCCGCTCCTCACCTGCCCCTTCGAGCGGCCGTCGGTCAGCGTGCGCTGCACCGGCAACGCGACATTGTCGTAGGCCGTGAGATTGGCGAAGACGCTGGTGATCTGGAAGGTGTAGGCAACGCCGAGGCGAACCCTTTTGTAAGCCGGCATGGTCGTGATGTCGGCGCCGTCGAAGACGATCATGCCGGAGGACGGCTGGATGCGGCCGCTGAGCAGACTGACGAAAGTTGTCTTGCCGGCGCCATTGGGGCCGATGATGGCGCGGATTTCGCCCGGCATCAGCGCGAAATCGACGCCGTCGACGGCGCGCAAGCCCCCGAAACGGCGCGAAAGACCCTTGGTGGTGAGCAGCGGCATCACGGCAACCATCCGAGCCAGCGCTGGCGGACGCTGCCCAGAACGCCCTTCGGAAAGAAGAGCACCAGCACGATCAGCGCCACGCCGACGATCAAAAGATAGGCGGAGGTGAAGCCACTGGTGATGTCGGTGACATAATACATGAGCAGCGTGCCGACGAGCGGCCCGAGAATGGTCGCGGCGCCGCCGAGCAGCACCCAGAGCAGTGGCAGGATCGAATACTGCACCGACGCGAAGCTCGATCCAATATAGCCGAACAGCAGCGCGTAAGCCGCACCGGACGCGGCGCAGATGGCGCCCGAGGCAATGACGGCGACGAGCTTGTTGGCGACGGTGTCGTAGCCCAGCATCTTCGTGCGCTCCTCATTCTCGCGAATGGCGACCAGCACGCGGCCGAAGCGGGAGCGAACGACGGCAAGCGTGATGAGCAGCACGACCGAGAACAGCGCCAGAGCGCTCATGTAGCGCACAGTCGGATTGGTCAGGTCGAGCGATGCGCCGCCGATCGCGATTATTCTCGACGGCTGCTGGATGACAAGGCCCTGGTCGCCGCCGGTCCAGGCGGCGAAATAAAGGATGAGCAGATAGAAGACCTGCGCGAACATCATGGTGACGATCATGAAGGCCACACCCGATGTGCGCAGCGCGAGCAGGCCGATGACCAAGGCAAGCAGGGCGCCGCAGGCAACCCCGGCGACGAAGGCTTCCGGCACGCCCCAGCCCAATTGATAGACAGCCAGCCCGGCACCATAGAGGCCGGCCGAGAAGAACATGGCGTGACCGAGGCTGAGCAGGCCGACATAGCCGAAGAGCAGGTTGTAGCCCATGGCGAAGACGGCAAGCGCCATGATGCGCGCGAACAGGCCCTGATGATAATCGGGCAGGACGAAATTCAGCGCGAACAGGAGCGCGATGACGCCGATATGCAGCGCGTAGGTCTTCGCGGGGGAAGCATCCTTCATCGTGCCGTCGTCCCGAACAGGCCTTGCGGCCGGAACACCAGCACCATGGCGACCACCAGCGTGGCGATGATCTTGGCCAAGGTCGGCGAGAAGAACACCGAGACAATGCCGTCGGAGAGGCCGATCAGAATGGCGGCGACCACCGTGCCGCGCAATGAGCCGAGGCCGCCGATGATGACGACGATGAAGGACAACAGCAGCGGGTCCTGCCCCATCAGGTAGTGCGCCTGGCTGATCGGCACGATCAGCACCGCCGCGATTGCCGCCAGCATGGCGCCGATGGCGAACACGCCGGCATAGACACGCTCGACGGGGATGCCGAAGGCCTGCGCCGTCTCGCGGTCATACTGGGTGGCGCGCATGATCAGGCCGATTTTCGTCCGTGTCAGCACCAGCCAGGTGATCACCAGCAGAACCGCGGAGGCGGCAATGACCGAGAGCTTGTAGCCTGAATAGCCGAACCACGGCAGCAGGATGCGGTAGTTGAAGGGCGGCTCGACCGGGCGCGCTTCCGGGCCGTAGAAGGTCAGCGCCAGCTGCTGGATGATATAGAGCATGCCGATGGTGGCGACGATGGTGCCTTCTGGATTGTAGTTCAGCCGGCGCAGCACCAGCCATTCGGCAAGAAACGCGACCAGCCCGACCAGCAACGGCGCGATCACCAGCGCGGCGACGAAGCCGATCGCGGGATGGCCGGAAATCGCCGTCGAGATCGCCCAGGCAAGCACTGCGCCCAACATGAAGAACTCGCCATGCGCGACATTGACGATGCGCATGACGCCGAACACCAGCGACAGGCCAAGCGCCGTCAGCGCCAGCACGGCGGACGTGACGAGGCCTTCCAGGGCGGCGAGCAGGAGGTGGGGTCCGAAGTGCATGGGCTAGATACCGGCGGATGCGCGAGGCACCCCCCACTGCCCTGCCGGACTGTCCGGCAGGACAGAGGGGGGTGGCTTGGCGCTCACGCTCGGTGAAACGTCGACGCTCACAACGCTTGCGTCGTGTAATCCCCTTCCGGCTCGTAGAGGCCGTCCTCGATCTTGGTCTTATGGACGACCTTCAGCTTGCCGCCTTCGACCTTGGAGATGTTCTGGATGCCGAAGCATTGGTGGATCTTGCCGTTAAAGGTTTTCGGACCCTGCGGATGCTCCGGCCCTTCGGCGAATTCCTTCAGCGCTTCGGTTGCCTCGACCAGCTTGGCGCGGTCTTCCGGCCCCTTGTAGCCGGCATCCTCCATCGCCTTCTTGACGACATAGAGCGTCTCCCAGCAGCCGAACATGTGGGCAGCGGTGGAGACGTCCTTGGGGTCGCCGACGGCGGCGCCATTGTCGTCGATGCCGACGGCGGCGCGATAGGCCTTCTGCGCGGCCGAGTCATCGGGCTGCGCGTAGCGCGGCGAGCCTTCCCAGAAATGGCTGCCGTCGAGGAATTCGAGGCCGGGGCTGTTGATGTCGACGGCCTCGAGGGAGTCGATGAAGCCGAAGAGCTGCGGCCTTTGCGAGCCGTAGAACTCGCCGAGTTCCTTGACGAACGTGAGCACGGCCGGACCGACCATGACGTGGTAGATCACCTCGGTCTCGGCCGGGATCTGCGGGAAGTATTTGGTGAAGGACGACTCCGTCGGGGGGATGGCGATCTGCGCGATCACGTCGGCGCCTTGCGCCTTCAACGCCGGCGGCAGGTAGTCGCGATGGTCGTAGCCGAAGGCGAAGTCGGGGAAGATCTGCGTCACCTTCTTGCCGGCATTCGCCGCGATCCACGGCGCCATCGACTGGATCTGGCTCTTCACGTCGGTGATGCCGGGCTGGAAGACGTAGCGGTTGAGCTTGGTCGAGGCGACGTGGTGGCCTTCGCTGACCACGAAATAGGGGATCTTGTTTTCGCCGGCGGCGGGCGCCGAGCCGATCACCACATGCGAGAACAGCGTGCCGAAAACGATGTCGGTCTTATGCTGCGTGGCGAACTTGCCGACCACCTCGGCGCCGCGGGCAGGATCGGTGCCATCATCTTCGATCACCAGCTCGACCTTGCGGCCGCTGATACCGCCGGCATCGTTGATCGCCTTGACGGCGGCAGCGCTCGTCTTCTCGTACCAGCGGCCGTAGGCGGCGCCGATGCCGGTGCGGTGCGACTGGAAGCCGATCTTGATCGGCGCCGAACTCTGCGCCTGGCTGTAGCGAACGAAGCCGGGCGCGAGCGCCAGGCCGGCGCCGGCGGCGATGCCTTTCAGCGCTGTTCGGCGGGAAAGCGTGCTTTTGGAGAGGTCGAAAAATCCGTTCTTGTCAGCCATGTCCGTTCCCCTGTTTTCAATTTTTTGACCAGCAATAAGGCGGCTCGATCCTCCGCGCTCGGAGGACGCGAAAATTGCATGTGTACAAACTAAATCACCAAAGCCGTGACGTGGCAAGCGAGCTTCCACTCCAGCGCCGCCGCGCGTCCTCTAGGGGACGCGCAAAGGACGCTGGAGCACTTTCATTTTGCGCATGATCCTTTCCGAAAATCGAACATGATTTTCGGGGTCATGCGCGCGTCATGACGGGCCCTTGTCTCATCCCGCCGTCGGCGTGGCAAGCAGCCATAGGCCGAATATGGTGTAGGCGATCATCAGAAGCGTCAGCGGCAGCTGGCTGAGCGCCGCGCGCGACGGCTGCGGGTGGAGTCGCCAGGCTAGGCCGTGTGCGATCAAGACCGCCAGCACATGGCCGACGATGATGACGCCGGCCTGCAGATTCCAGAGCCACCAGGCCGACTCGGCGCCGGCGACAACGCCCGCCTCGACCATCCTGTCGGCGGTGCCGAACAGGTTCCAGCCGAGCGCGAACGGGTCGGACAAAGCGACCAGCGCGTATTGGCCGTCGACGAGCAGCGCCGTGAGGTAGTGGGCGATGTGGTAGGCGAGCGCGATCGGCACGATCGACCAAACCAGGAGGCCGGCGGCTTTCTCGAACGGTTGCCCGTCGCCGGCAAGGCGCTGGCCGAGTGAAACGGCAAGCGCGAACACGGCCGCCAACAAGATGAATGTCAGCACCAAGCCAAAGCTGCCGATGCCGATCAACGCGGTGCGGCCGGGAAATTCCAGCGGATTGACGCCGAACAGGCCGAGCCAGAAGAAGGTTTTGGAAAGACCGTCGAAGGATACGGACGAGAGCGCCAGCAGCAGGAACGCCGTGCCGCTTGCCGGCAGCGACGAGGCGGAAAGCAGCTTCGCACCGGGCCGGCCGAGGTGGAGCCGGCCTTTCTCGCGCTGCAAAGGCGCGAAGCGGGCGACCATGGAGAAAAAGACGGTGAGGAATTCGCCGCGCCGACTCCAGTCTCCGTAGCCGAAGACGCATATGGCGGCGAAGCTGAGCAGCCAGTAGATGCCGGCGGCGAAGGCCAGGCGCGACGGATCGTCGGGCGCGGGATCGATGAGCTGGAACCAGGCGAAGCCGAAGAACAGGACGAACGCCGGCCAGTAGCCGAGCCATTTGGGAAGGCGCGATGGGTCGGCTTCGTCAGTGCGAAGGCTGAAGACGCGAGATGCAACACGCCAGGGGCCGTACCACGGGTTGAGCCAGGACCAGAGATCGCCGAGTGCGCCCTGCAGCAGCGTGAAACCGGCCCAGAGCAGCGTCCAGATCACCAGAGGCAAGGGGTTGGAGAGTGGATCACGGCTGCCGAACAGGCCGGTGGCGATGAGAAGCACGAAGCCGGCAAAGGAAAGCAAGCTGAGGACGGTGCGCGGGTGGTCGCTGACAGTGAACAAAGAGAGGCGTCGGCGCCAGAAGCGGTCAAGAGCGGCGGGCGGCAGCAGCGCCAGCGTCAGAAAGCTGACAGCCACCGCAAGCGCGCCACCAGCGATGTAGTAGCCCGTGGGAAGAAGCAGGACATGGCCGCGGTCAGAGGCGTGGGCGAAGGCGGGGGTGGGGAGGAGAGGTATGAATGAGGCCGCCATTGCGAAGGACGTATTTCGAAGCCGTCGATTTCCACCGACGTGCTCCTTCGCACCCCCCTCTGTCCTGCCGGACATCTCCCCCGCA
>NZ_RZSN01000201.1:0-9545 GCF_003997315.1 Mesorhizobium sp. M1A.F.Ca.IN.020.04.1.1 | reverse complement strand
GTCCTCACACCTTGACCAGCTGCTCCACCCGCCCCTTCTCGCCGAAGATGCGCAAATAACGCTTGATCTCCTTCTCATCGCCGGTCGACTTGGCGGGGTTGTCGGAGAGCTTGACCGCCGGCCGGCCATTGGCTTCGCTGACCTTGCAGACCAGCGAGATGGCGTCGAGGCTGTTGGTCTCGGTCGGCGCGCAGCCTTCGAAATCATTGGTGAGGTTGGTGCCCCAGCCGAAGGACATGCGCACCTTGCCGCGGAAATGCTTGTAGGTCTCCTCGATGGTCTCGACCTCGAGCCCGTCGGAGAAGATGAGCAGCTTGTGTTTCGGATCCTTGCCCTTCTCGCGCCACCAGGCGAGGATCTTCTCGCCGCCTTCGATGGGCGGCGCGCTGTCGGGGCGGAAGCCGGTCCAGTCGGCGATCCAGTCCGGCGCGTCGCGCAGGAAAGCGGACGTGCCGAACGTGTCGGGCAGCACGATCAGCAGATTGCCGCCATAATAGCGCTGCCAGTCCTGCAGCACCTTGTAGGGCGCCTGCCTCAGCTCCTCAACGGAATTGGCAAGTGCCGCAAACACCATAGGCAGCTCGTGCGCATTGGTGCCGAGCGCCTCGAGGTCGTTGTCCATGGCCAGAAGCACGTTCGACGTGCCGGTGAAAGCCTCGCCGATGCCTTCCTTCAGCGCCTCGACGCACCAGCGCTGCCACAGGAAGGAGTGGCGGCGGCGGGTGCCGAAATCGGAAATGCGGATGCCGGGCAGTGCCTTCAGCCGCTCGGTCTTGGCCCACATCTTGGCCTTGGCGCGGGCGTAGAGCACGTCGAGCGCAAACTGGCCGAAGGAGCGCATGGCGGCGCGCGAGCGCAGTTCGTTGATGATGGCGAGCGCCGGTATCTCCCACAGCGTGGTGTACATCCAGGGACCGGGAAAGGACAGTTCGTACTGACCGTCGCGTTTGGTGAGTTCATAATCGGGAAGGCGGAAATCCTCCAGCCAGGCGAGGAATTCCGGCTCGAAGATCTGCTTACGGCCATAGAAGGTGTTGCCGCCGAGCCAGATCATCTCCTTCTTGGAGAAGCGCAAGGTGCGAGCGTGGTCGAGCTGCTCGCGCAGTTCGCCTTCGTCGATCTCGTCGGCGAGCCGCACCGAGGTCGTGCGATTGATCAGCGTGAAGGTGGCGTCGACCTTGGGGTACATGCCCCAGATCATCTGCAGCATCAGCAGCTTGTAGAAATCGGTGTCCAGCAGGCTGCGGACGATGGGGTCCAGCTTCCAGGTGTGGTTGTAGACGCGCCGCGCTATATCGGTTCGTGCCATATCTGCTCACCCAAAAAGCGCGTCGCGCTTGCGTGATTCCAAGCGCGGCGCCTCAAGTCCCTGTTATGAAGCACTCCGGACGGAAAACCGCCGCGCAGCTCCCAGAATTGTTAACCAGCTGCGGTCTTAGCATTGTATTTTTGAAAGCGCTTCCTGCTTTGCAAGCTGGCCCGACAAAAACCAGCTATGCAAGTCCAGCGATCATGACGCTGCGCCGGAGCATTCCACCGTTGCACGGCAACCGCGAAATGCTCTTGGCTTTTTTTGACGGGAATTTCCGGACGGAAAATCGCTCACACTTTTCCTGGAATCGCTCTAGCCCCGATCACCTTGAGCGCCGGGCGCTTCCTGCGGCTCGGCACACGGCCGGCGACCGGCGCATCGGCGCGGCCCTCGTCCTGCTCCTTTTCGGCAAAGAGCCAGTCGATGAAAAGCTGGACGATCGGCGCCGAGCGCATCTCGTTGCGGCAGACGACATAGAAGTCATCGACCGCCGGCACCGACAAAGCGAAGGGCGCAACGAGCATGCCCCTGGCGAGCAGGGCGCGCGCGGTCACGGAATCGCCGAGCGCCACGCCGTGGCCGTGGACGGCGGCCTCCACCGCTATGCGCGCGTCGCCGAGGTGATGGCGGCGGCCGCGCTCCAGATCGAGCGCGTCGGCGGCGGCCAGCCAGGTGTGCCACTCGCGGCCGTCGTCGCCATGCAGGAAAACGTGGTCGGCAAGGTCGCGCACGCTGCGGATCGGGCGGTTGTTGATCAGCGTCGGGCTGACCACCGGAAACAGCTCGAGACCCGACCATTTGCGTATCCAGCAGTCGCTCCAGCTGCCATCGCCATAATGCACGCAGACGTCGATGTGCGGCGCGCGGATGTCCCTGGCGTCGTTGGAGGGGATCAGCGTCAGCTGGATGTCGGGATATTGCGCGGTGAAGGAGCCGAGCCGCGGCGTCATCCACAACAAGAGCAGCGCCGGCACGCAGGACACCGACAGCACACCGGTGCTTGCGGGGCGTGTCATGCGCTGCGTGGCCGCGGCGATGCCGTCGAAGGCCGCCGAAACCGCCGGCAGGAACTCAGCGCCATGCGGCGAAAGCTTCACGCGCTGACCCGCGCGCTGGAAAAGCTTTACGCCGAGCGATTGCTCGAGCGCCTTGATCTGGTGGCTGACCGCGCCATGCGTGACATTGAGCTCCCCCGCCGCCTTGGTCAACGAGGCATGTCGCGCCGTCGCCTCGAAGGCGCGCAGCGGGTTCAACGGCGGCAAGCGCTTGGCCAAGGACAGCTCCCGACTTTGTGAGATTTTCTCACAGCAAAGACCCTAACAATATCAATTGATTTTTCAATACAGTTGCCCGACACTTTTGCCCGGAACAGCTCAACAGACGTAGGATTTCGCAGGCGCCGGCGGACAACGATCAGCCGGATGACTGCTGGCTTGACAGCCGTCGGTGCAGCCGCCGCGCTGCAAGCAGTCACGGAGGAGTACCGGACATGGGTTACGATCGCGGCAAGCTCGAAGCGTTGCGCCGCAAATATGGCGAGAGCCATGGCGGCGAGATGTTCGATCCGAAATTCCGCAAGGTTGCCGACAAGATCTTCAGCAAAAGCGGCACCCGGCTGGCGCCCTATTCCGGCATCCCGACCTTCCTTGCCGCGCCGTACCGGCAGGTGGCGGCCGACAATCCGGATTTCGGCGACTTGCAAGTGGCGATGATCGGCGTGCCGATGGACCTTGGCGTCACCAACCGGCCGGGCTCACGCTTCGGGCCGCGGGCGCTGCGCGCCATCGAGCGCATCGGCCCCTACAATCACGTGCTGGAATGCGCGCCGACGCATGAGCTGCGCGTTGCCGACATCGGCGACACCCCGTTCCGCAGCCGTTACCGGCTGGAGATCAGCCACGAGGACATCGAAAAGCGCACCAACCAGATCGTCGACGCCGGTGTGCTGCCGCTTTCGGTCGGCGGCGACCACTCGATCAGCCATCCGATCCTGAAAGCGGTCGGTAAGCAGGCTCCGGTCGGCATGATCCATATCGACGCCCATTGCGACACCAGCGGGCTGTTCGACATGACCAAGTTCCATCACGGCGGACCGTTCCGCAACGCGGTCCTGGACGGCGTGCTCGATCCCACCCGCACGATCCAGATCGGCATTCGCGGCTCGGCCGAGTATCTGTGGGAGTTCACTTATGAATCCGGCATGACGGTGGTCCATGCCGAGGAGGTGACCGGCGTCGGCATACCCGCCATCATCGAGAAGGCGCGGAAGATCGTCGGCGACGGCCCGACCTACATCTCCTTCGACGTCGACAGCATCGATCCGGCCTTCGCCCCGGGCACCGGCACGCCTGAGGTCGGCGGGCTGACGACGCGCGAGGTGCTCGAGCTGCTGCGCGGCCTGAAGGGCCTCAACATCGTCGGCGGCGACGTCGTCGAGGTGGCGCCGCAATATGACGCGACCACCAACACCGCCCATGTCGGCGCGCAAGTCCTGTTCGAGATCCTGAGCCTGATGGTGTTCAGCCCGGCAATCAAGAAGGGCTGACACGAGAGCGTTTCACCGCTTCATGGAAACGGCGAACCGCTTCGTTTTTACGCAATTCCGGACGGAAGCTATGCGAAGTCGCCAAGCGTAGACCGCTTCCCGCTTTTCTTGGAATTGCTAACCAGTACGGCCGTCGCGCTGGAGCCGGCGGCCGGTTTCAACAACAAGCTTCCAGCAGGGGAACTAAAATGACTCTTCGCAACACACTGAAATCCGCACTTGCGGCACTCATCATGCTCGGCGCCGCCGGTCTTGCCTCGCAGGCCAAGGCCGACGCCATCGACGACATCACCAAGGCCGGGGCCATCAATGTCGGCATCTTCTCCGACTTCCCGCCTTTTTCCTCGGCCAGCGCCGACATGAGCATCAAGGGCTATGACATCGACGTCGCGCAGGCGATCGCCGATTCCTTGAAGGTGAAGCTGAACCTCGTCAGCGTCACCGGCCAGAATCGCATCCCGTATCTCACCGACAAGCGCGTCGATATCTTGATGAGCGTCGGCTATTCGAAGGAGCGCGAGCAGGTGATCGATTTCGCCGCCGCCTACGCGCCCTATTACATCGCCGTCATCGGCCCGGCCGAGCTTGCCGTCAAAGGCAAGGACGACCTTGCCGACAAGTCGATCGCCGTCAATCGCGGCACGCTGGAGGATACCTCGCTCACCCAGGCGGCGCCCGCCTCGGCCGACATCCGCCGCTTCGACAACTACAATTCCGTCATCCAGGCCTTCATCTCCGGACAGACGCAGCTCATGGTGGTCGGCAATGATGTCGGCGCGCAGGTGCTGGCCAAGCAGGTTGCATTGAAGCCCGAGCAGAAGTTCCAGCTGCTGACCTCGCCCTCGCATATCGGCCTCAACAAGAACGAGGACAGGCTGAAGAAGGCGGTGAACGATGCGGTCGCCAAGATGCTGGCGGACGGCAAGCTGGACGAGAGCTCGAAGGCCTGGCTGAAGACGCCGCTCAATCCCGACAACCTCAAGGATTGATCCCCGGAGCGGTTCAGCGCGCATGAAGCGCTGAACCGCTCCCGTACTTGCTTCTTGCGCTACACGCTTTCCAACAGGGCCAATCGCGATGGGCTACAGCCTCGACTTCGGCTGGCTTGCGGGTGCAGCGGGCGCGATCGCGCGCGGCGCGGCGATGACGCTGCTTCTGATCGTCGTCACCACGCTCGCCGGCACTTTCTTCAGCATCCTGGGCGCCGCCGGCCGCCGGAACGGCCCGAGGCCGCTCAAGCTGGCGATCGGCTGGTATGTCGAGGTGATGCGCAACACGCCGTTCCTGGTGCAGCTGTTCTTCATCTTCTTCGGCCTGCCCAGCCTCGGCATCCGACTCGATCCGATCCTGGCCGCCATGCTGGCGATGACGCTCAACATGGCGGCCTACACGATCGAGATCGTCGGCGCGGGTCTGGACGCGGTGCCGCGCGGGCAGACGGAGGCAGCGCTTGCGCTCGGGCTCAGGCCCAGACAGGTGTTCATCAAGATCGTGCTGCCGCAGGCGCTGACAGTGATCTATCCGGCGCTGACCAGCCAGATCGTCATCATGATGCTGGAATCGGCGGTGGTGTCGCAGATCGCGGTGCGTGAACTGACCTACGAGGCCGACATGCTGCAGGCGCGCACCTTCCGCGCCTTTGAAACCTATCTGGTGGTGACCATGGTCTATCTCGGCCTGTCGATGGGGCTGCGCCGGCTGCTGGTCAGCGGCGGACGCCGCGCACTCGGAGCCGGCGTGTCATGATCGAATTCACCCTCTGGGACATATTGCGCAACCTTCTGCTCGCCGCGCGCTGGACAGTGCTGCTGTCGCTTGCGGCCTTCGTCGGCGGCGCGCTGGTCGGGCTGGTCGTGCTGTTCTTCCGCATAGCCAAGAACAAATGGATCAAGCGGATCGCTTCCGGCTATATCGCGCTGTTCCAGGGCACGCCGCTCCTCATGCAGCTTTTCCTGATGTTCTTCGGCCTGCCGATGTTGGGGCTGCGTATCGAGCCATGGACCGCCGCGGCGCTCGGCCTCACCTTCTTTGCCAGCGCCTATCTCGCCGAGATCTGGCGCAGCGGTGTCGATGCGCTGCCGCGCGGCCAGTGGGACGCCGGCGCCAGTCTCGGACTGCATTATCTGCAGGAACTCAGGCTGATCATCCTGCCGCAGGCCTTCGCCATCACGCGCGCCCCGACCGTCGGTTTCCTGGTGCAGCTGATCAAATCGACGGCGCTGACCTCGATCATCGGTTTCGAGGAGTTGGTCAGGACCTCCAACGCCATCAACAACGCGACCTTCGAACCCTTCACCGTCTACGGGCTGGTGGCGCTGATCTTCTTCGTGATGTGCTTCCCGCTGACGCAATATGCGCGGCGGCTTGAGCGTGTCGCCGCACACTGAAGGTCGACGAGGGCCGCCGCCTGACCGGCGGCCGCTCTTCTCAATGGCTGAACGACAGCGCCGGCGCGATGCGATCGCGCCGCAGCCAACGGACGAGCAGGAGCACCGCCACCACCGCCAGGCCTGACGAAAGGCCGATCCAGATGCCGACGCCGTTGAAGCCGAAATGGAAGGCGAGCAGCACGCCGAGCGGAAGGCCGACCCCCCAATAGCCGATCGCGGCATAGATCATCGGCACCTTGGTATCGTGCAGGCCGCGCAGCATGCCGGCGGCCACCGCCTGCGCGCCGTCGAAGATCTGGAACAGCGCGGCAAACACCAGGAAGGACACGGCAAGCGTGATCACCCTGGCATTGGCCGGATCGGCGAGATCGATGAAGGCGCTGATCAAAAGATGCGGCCATAGGATCATCACCAGCCCCATCAGCGCCATGAAGGAGACGCCGATGACAAAGCTGGTCCAGCCGGCGCGCGAGACGCCCTCGGGATTGCCGGCGCCATGTGCCAGGCCGACGCGCACGGTGACCGCCTGGTTGAGGCCGAGCGGCACCATGAAGGAGATCGAGGCGATCTGGATGGCAATCGCGTGGGCTGCCAGCGAATCCGCGTCGATCAGACCCATCAGCAGAGCTGCCGCATTGAAGATCGTCACCTCGAAGGCGAGGATGCCGGCGATCGGCAGGCCGAGCCTCAGCAGGCCACGGAAGCGCGGCCAGTCGGAGCGCCAGAAGCGGCCGAACAGGTGATAGCGGCGGAATTTTTTCTCCAGCACCACCACGACCGCCAGTCCAACAAACATCAGCACGCTGGAAAGCGAGGTGGCGAGGCCCGAGCCGGCGATGCCCATCGGGCGAACGCCGAGATTGCCGAACATGAAGACCCAGTTGAAGAAGGCGTTGCAGGCGACGGCGACGAAAACGATGATCAGCGCCCAGCCGGGCCGCTCCAGCGCCGAGATGAAGGAGCGCAGCACGATATAACCGTAAAAAGGCAGCACCGCCCATTGCAGCCAGTGCAGGTAGATGCCTGCCTGGTGCGCGAGGTCCGGCTTCTGCCCCATGGCCAAAAGCACTTCTTCGCCATGCCAGAGGAACAGCCAGATCGGGATCGAGACGAGGACCGCCAGCCAGAGTCCTTGGCGCACGGTGCGGCGCAGGTCGCGCACCGAATGGCGGCGGCGGCCGAGCTCGGTCGCCATCATCGGCGAGGTGGCTAGCATCAGGCCAAGCCCGAAGATCAGCGGCATGAAATAGAGGTTGGAGCCGAGCGCGCCGGCGGCCAGCGTGTCGGGTCCCAAACGGCCCATCATCATGACGTCGGTCGCGGTCATGGCGGTCTGGCCGAGATTGGTGAGCACCATCGGCCAGGCAAGCGACAATGTTGCCCTGATTTCCTGACGCCAAAAATTTTCCGGCGCGCGAGCGCCGGCTTCGATCGCAGACATTTTCCGCTCTTCAGACCACGGCGCGTCGGGACTCGCCCGGAAGCCGCACGCAAACGGCGCAAAATGGCGCCGTTTGCGCCGTCTTGTGAACGAAATGCGACATATTGGCAAGGAGGAGGAGCGGCGACCTATTGAGCCAGCGGGAAGCGCAAGAGCCGGGCCTTCTATTGGATGGTGTCGAGCGCCTGCCGCTGGCGGTGCATTTCGAGGAAGATGCGATAGTCGCGGTCGAAGCGAGCGCCGGCGGCCGGATTCGGGGGCCGCGTCCTGCCGCCCTGCTGCATGGCCACGCAAGCGGCGTTCAGGTCGGGGTAAAGCCCAGCGGCGGTCGCAGCGACCATGCCGGTGCCGAGCAGCACCGCCTCGTCGGCCAGCGGCTCGATGACGGCGCAGCCGGTGGCATCGGCATAGAGTTCCATCAAGAGCGGGTTCTTGGTGTGGCCGCCGGTGACGTGCAGCGTGTCGATCAAATAGCCGTTCTCGTTCAGCGCCTCGAGCACATGGCGCACGCCGAGCGCGATGCCGACGGCGGTGCGCCAGTAGAGCTTGCACAGGCTGTCGAAGGAGGAATCGAGTGTCAGCCCGCTGACGACGCCAACCGCGTGCGGGTCGGCGAGCGGCGAGCGATTGCCGTGGAAATCCGGCAGAACATGCAGGCGCGCCGCCAGCGCATCGCCCTCGGCGGCGCGCAGTTCGGCGACGCGCTCGGCGATCCTGGCATGCATTGCCGCATCCGGCTCGCCGCCGGCGCCGTGCCAGCGGATGATGTGGTCGAGCAGAGCGCCGGTCGCCGACTGACCGCCTTCCGACAGCCAGAGCTTTGGCAACGCCGCGCCATAATACGGTCCCCAGACGCCGGCGAAAGGCTGCGGATCCTGCGACATCGCCATGACGCAGGACGAGGTGCCGGCAATCAGCGCCAGGTGCCGGCTGATGTCCTTCTCGTCGCCGGCGAAGCCGCCGAGCACACCGAGCGCGCCGGCATAGGCGTCGATCACCCCGGCGCCGACCCGGCATTTTTCCGTGAGGCCGAGATCTGCCGCCGCATCGGCCGTGAGTTGCCCGATATCGGTGCCGACGGGGCTCGCCTTATCCGGAAGATTGCCATGCTCGAAGAGATCGCCGATGCCGACGAGCTTGAAGAAATCGCGCCGCCAGCCCGTCTCCTCATGCGCGAGATAGGTCCATTTGGCCGTCAGCGTGCATTGCGAGCGGGCGAGCGATCCGGTCGCTTTCCAGGTCAGGAAATCGGCGAGATCGAACAGATAGCCGGCTTCATTCCAGGTGGCGGGCAGGTTGCGCTTCAGCCACATCAGCTTCGGCGTTTCCATTTCCGGCGACATCACCCCGCCGATATAGTCGAGCACCGCATGGCCGCTTCTGGTGCATTCGTCGGCTTCGGCGATGGCGCGATGGTCGAGCCAGACGATGGTATCCCAGCGCTTCTCGCCGGTGACCGAGACGCTCAGCTGATCGCCCCGCCTGCCGCGCACCACCAGCGAGCAGGTGGCGTCAAAGGAGATGCCGACAATATCCGATGCGGCGACGTTCGTCTTCTCGCGCGCGGCCCGCACGGCGGCGCAGACTGCCGACCAGATATTTTCCGAATCGTGCTCCGCGTGATCGGGCTTAGGCTGGTGCATGGCGATCGGCCGCTCGGCGCGGCCGAGCAGGTTGCCATGCGAGTCGAGAATGCCCGCGCGAGCGCTCCCGGTGCCGACATCGACCGCGCAAACGAAACTCGTCAAGATGCTTTTACTCTCGCTCCCAGGTCTGCAATCAGGTCGGGCAATTGCAGCATGTCAGCGAATATAAAGTCCGGTTCGGTCGACGCAAGCCGCGCCTTGAGCGCAGGGT